>JAZQDL010000081.1:0-7048 GCA_045546835.1 Faecousia sp. | reverse complement strand
GTTCTCACGGCCGGCATAAATAGCGCCGGAGCGGTCGGTCATAATAATGTTCTTGAAGCCTGCGCTCAGCAGCAGCTTAACAATGGAAATTGCAGCTGCACCTGCACCGGAGGTGACGATCTTCACATCTTCCTTCTTCTTTCCAACCACCTTCAGGGCGTTCAGCAGACCAGCCAGGGTAACGATAGCCGTGCCGTGCTGGTCATCGTGGAAAATGGGAATGTCGCACTTTTCCTTCAGCTTCCGCTCGATCTCGAAGCAGCGGGGCGCAGCAATATCCTCCAAGTTCACGCCGCCGAAAGAGCCGGAGATCAGATAAACAGTGTTGACGATCTCGTCAACATCTTTAGACTTAACACACAGAGGGAATGCGTCCACATCGCCGAATGCCTTGAACAGAACGCACTTGCCTTCCATAACAGGCATACCGGCCTCAGGGCCGATGTCGCCCAGACCCAGAACGGCAGTGCCGTCGGTGACCACAGCGCACAGGTTGTGACGGCGGGTCAGGTCATAGGACTTGTTTACATCCTTGCTAATCTCGATACAGGGCTGTGCAACACCGGGGGTGTAAGCCAGGGACAGATCTTCCTTAGAAGCCACAGGAACTGTGGAAATCACTTCGATCTTGCCCTTCCACTCGCCGTGCAGGCGGAGGGATTCCTTTGCGTAATCCATATTCTAACTCCTCCCAATTAGTCCAGATACTCCGGCAGGAATGCAGTTGCGCCGGTGTACTCTGCGATCATCTTCATTTCGTCGTAGGTCTTGTCGTTCAGGTAGACGCCGTTTGCCAGAACCTTAGCTTCGGACTCGGCTTCCTTTTCGCCGTGGATGAAGATCCGATCCTGTCCGTCAGCCTTTGCGGAGTCACGCACTTCCTGCAGGTACTTGCTGAAGTTTGCCTCGATTTCCTTCTTGTCGCCGAACATACCATGGTCCAGAGCGATGAAGCAGTGGGCAATGTTTGCACGGCCGGGAGTCTTGTAGATGTAGTTGGAGGTAGTGCCGCCGGAGAGGATGGCAGTTGCGATCTCGCAGAGCATAGCGAAGCCGTAGCCCTTGTAGCCGGAGGTCATCTCGCCGGAACCGCCCAGAGGCAGGATGCCGCCGCCAGTCTTTGCGATGATGTTCTTCAGCACGCGATCTGCATCGTCGCTGTCCTGACCGTTCTCGTCCAGAGCCCAACCAACAGGCAGGCCATTGCCGCGCTTGACATACACTTCCAGCTTGCCGCGGGGCACGACGGTAGTAGCAGCGTCGAAGGAATAGATGGTGGGCTCAGCAGGCATAGCGAAAGCAATGGGGTTTGTACCCAGCATAGCCTGCTTACCGAAGGTGGGCACCATAATTGCCTCGGTGTTGGTCATACACATACCAATCAGGCCCTGCTTTGCAGCCATCTTGGTGTAGTAGCCGGCGATGCCGTAGTGGTTGGAGTTCCGGACGGTAACCATACCGAAGCCGGACTTCTTTGCCTTGTCGATCGCCATCTGCATAGCATCCACACTCAAGGTCTGACCCATAGAGTCGTTACCCTCGATAACTGCAGACAGAGGTGTCTCAAAAACCACCTCAGGCTTTGCATCCAGCTTAACGAGGCCGCTGGTGATCTCCTTGTGGTAGCGGATCAGGCGCTGAATGCCGTGGGACTCGATGCCGGACAGGTCAGCTGCCAGCAGAACATCGGTGATCTGGGCAGCCTTCTCTTTGGAGAAGCCGTAGCCCTTGAATACTTCGTGGCAGAATGTTACGAGCTTTTCATAATTAACGTGATGATACTGCATATTTCGTACCTCTTTTCGTAAAATTAGACGCCCCAGTAGGAGGAGAAGCCGCCGTCAACAGGCAGAACAGCGCCGTTAATGAAGGAAGCAGCCTCGGAGCACAGGAAGATCACAGGACCCACCATTTCCTCAGGCTCGCCGTAACGACCCATAGGCGTCTTTGCCAGCACGCGCTCGCCGCGGGGAGTGGGAGATCCGTCCTCTTCCTTGGTCAGAAGGTAACGGTTCTGGTTGGTCAGCAGGAAGCCGGGAGCGATGGCGTTGACACGGATGTCGTTAGAATAGTTCTGATTGAAATGGGTAGCCATCCACTCGGTGAAGTTGGCAACTGCTGCCTTAGCGCCGCAGTATGCAGCGGTGTTGGTCAGGGGGTGATAGCTGGACATAGAAGCGATGTTAATAACATTGCCGTGGCCCTGCTTAGCCAGCAGCTCACCGAAGACCATGGTAGTCAGTACAGCGCCGGTCACATTCAGGTCGAACACCCACTTGAAAGCAGCCATATCCAGGTTGAAGAAGTCACGGTCAGCGGAAACGGTAGCCTGGGGCTTATTGCCGCCTGCGCCGTTAATGAGGATGTCGATGTGACCGAAGTGTGCGATCACTTCTTCACGGGCAGCCTCCAGGCTCTCCCGCTCCAGAACGTTTGCCTTCACAGCGATTGCGTCGCCGCCATTTGCATTGATCTCATCAGCGATCTTCTGGGCGCTCTCAACGAACAGGTCCAACAGAGCGATCTTAACGCCCTTCTTTGCCATTTCTCTTGCCATTGTGCCGCAGATGATGCCGCCGGCACCGGTGATGACGGCCACCTGGCCGCTGATGTCAAAGCTGATATTGTACATTTCAGTGTTCCTCCTTAAACTGTATAACCTAAATTAACCATTTCGATATTGCCGTTGGGGCAGCGGTTGAAGCACATACCGCAGGCAACGCATTCTTCCTTGCGGATATGCATTGTATCAGTATCCGCAATTTCGGGAGCAAAGTCTGTGCAGATGGTCTTGCACAGCTGGCAGCCTTCGCCGCAGCCGCAATTTAAGCAGCGGGAAGCTTCCTTCACTGCTTCAGCCTCGGTCATTACACGGCTATATGCCTCGAAGTCAGCCTTGCGCTCCTCGGCGCTCCGGTTCAGCTTCACAGGATTTACATCCCGCTTTAAATAGCCGGTGCGCTGACGGACCTTTTCTGCATTGACAGTCTTAACAGTGCCGATGGCCGTGAGGGTTGCACCCTCGCCACGAATGGCAGCATCCATAGCAGCCGCCGCATTCTTACCGGCAGAGATGGCGGAGATCACATTGCGGATCTTCTCGCTGCTCATCATTACATCGCCGGCGGGCAGCTCGGTCATATACGCATTTTCCACGATCACCTGATCACAGGAAAGGGTCATCTGGGCGCCATCCTTGGTAAAGGAGATGCTATTTGCAGAAACCTCGTTGATGATGACCTTATCCAGAGTCACCACGCCTTCTTCCTTAGCTGCGGTGAGCATTTCTGCTTCGCCACTGCGCTGAGCAAAGCCAGCGGGATTGAGGATGGTTACATTCTTAGCGCCCAGACGGACTGCGCAACGGGCAGCATCCACAGCAGCATAGCCGCCGCCGATCACGGCAACCCGGTCTGCAACTGCAGTCTTTTCACCGCAGTTGACCTGATACAGGAATTGTCTTGCATCCTGACCCTCCCATACGGAGTAGACAGGCTTATTTGCGCCCACGGCAGCAAAGACCTTCTCGAAGCCCTGTGCCTTCAGCTCGTCTGCATTGGAAATTGCCTTGCCGAACACGAAGTCCACGCCGCAGGCCTTCAGATTTTCAATTTCCTCGTCCAGGACAGCCTTATGACCCAGATAGTTGGGGATGCCGTAGCGCAATGCGCCGCCGGCGGTAGCTTCCTTTTCGAAAACGGTGACTGCATAGCCGCCCTTAACCAGCTCTGCTGCGCAGCTCAGGCCGCAAGGACCTGCGCCGATCACGGCAACCTTATGTCCGTTGGGCTCTGCCTTTGCCCAGGCAGGCTTCCAGCCCTGTGCCTTGCCGTATTCCAGGATAAAGCGCTTCAGCTCACGAATTTTCACCGGGGCATCGATGCTGCCGCGGATACAAGCATCCTCACAGGGATGGGTGCAAACCAGCGCACACAGGTTCTGCAGGGCATTTTTGCCGGTGATCAGGTCGAAGGCTTCCTTGTATTCGCCCTTGGCGATCTTCTGCACATAAGCCTGCACCGGTACGTGGTGGGGACAGCTGCTCTTACAGGGAGCAGACAGGTTGGGCTCTTTGACCTTTGCATAACCGGCATACAGGGTCACATCGTTAGCGGTCTTGACCTCGTCCACCAGAATGCTGCGGAAGTCGTCCAAAGACTTATAGTTATGTGCCTGCATATAATCGTGCATACCCTGGATCATAGGACGGACAATGTCGTAGCCGGAGATCAGGGTCTCGGCGCAAACGCCCACCAGGTTGCCGCCGCACATTACCATTTCCACAGCATCGCGCCAGTTGGTAATGCCGCCGCAAGCCATAATGGGAGGCTCTTTGCCGCAGACTTTACGCATTTCGTATGTATCACGCTGGGCAAGGGGCTTGAGCCAGGTAGAGCAGTAGCAGCTCATACTGACCTCGTCCTGCAGGTGATAGAAGGCACGCTCGGGGTTATCCAGATTGATGGGAGGAATACCCATCCGGTTGCCTGTGCCACCAACCGCATCTGCGCCGGCTGCATACAGGCTCTTTGCCACCTGTGCGATCTTGCCGCCCTCGGGGGTCAGCTTAACAAACAGAGGGATGTTGATCGCCTTCTTGACCGCAGCTACGATCTCAGTGGCAACATCTGCATTCTGTCCCATACTTGCGCCGGTCTGCTTGGAGGCAGTCTGGCTGCCGCCGCTTGTCAGCTCCAAGTTATAGGACATATTTGGGCAGCACATATTCAGTTCGATAATGTCCGCACCGGCCTTCTCGAACTCCACAGCCATATTGACCCAACCGGCAACACCGTCGTCACCTGCATAGGTCATATTTGCCATCAGTTTCAGGTCTTTCAGCAAGGGCTTTGCATCCCGGATCAGCTTCAGACCCTCAGCGAAGGTCAGCCGCTTTTCGGTGGTAAATGCCAGTGCATCCCGGTCCTTAAAAATACCATAGCGGGGCTTGCGGTTAATGTAGGGGGCAGGGTCAATGCTCAGCTTGATGCTGGCAGCCGCCCAACCGGTCCGCTCAATTTCCAGCAGCTGCCGGACAGACTTGGTAGTCGGACCGGAAGCAACATAGAAGGGGTTTTTGAAGGTAACGCCGCCGATGGTAACCGGAATTTGAATATCAGGCAGAGTCTTTTTCATAAATTACGCCTCCAGTGCGTCGTTCTTGATGTGTGTTCCTTCCTTAGCGGATTTGTAGATCAGGTTGATGACCTTCAGGGTCTCCAGACCGTCCTTGCCACGCAGACCCACCTGTGCGTCTACGCCAGCCTTGCAGCACTCCACAAAGTGGTTGATCTCGCCACAGTAGCCCAGGTTGTACTTCTCGTCAACAGCGGGAGTGGACCAGCCGGTGGTGATCTCAGCCTTTTCTACAGTGTAGTCAAGACCGGGGATAGAGAAGACCTTCACAGGACCGGAGAAGCTCAGGTCCACATGGACACAGCCTTCCTCACAGTAGATGTCCAGCACGTCTTCCATGCCGCCCACGGTCACATAGTTTGCCTCCAGTGTGGCGTAGGTGCCGTCTGCAAAGCGCAGGAATGCGCCTGCCCAGTCCTCGCCCTCCATCTTCTGGTGGACCATATTGTTCTCGCCGCCGCCGGAAGTCATAGCGGTCAGCTCGCTCCACTTGTTGTCCTTCATTGCCAGCATAAAGCTAACAGGGTGAACACCCAGGTGCACCATACAGCCGCCGCCGCAGTACTTGATGGACTGAGCGAAGGGGCTGTGAGAACCGCAGTGGCTCTCGCGAGCACGGACATACAGGGGCTTACCTACTTTGCCGGAGTTGATGATCTCCATTGCCTTGCGGAATGCCGGCGCAAACAGCCAGTCCTCAGCGTAGTAGATGTGCTTGCCCAGCTTATCGGCAGTGTCCACCATATCCTGAGCATCCTCAACGGTGGTAGCCAGGGGCTTCTCGCAGATGATGTCGTGGCCTGCGTTCATTGCCTTGATGGCAACATCGTGGTGCAGGAAGTTGGGCATACAAATGTCAACCAAGTCGCACTCGCACTGCTCAATTGCAGTGTTATAGTCGTCGTAAGCAGTGTAGCCGGTGAAGCCATAGCGGTTTGCCAGTGCCTCAATGCGGCTTAAGTCCTTGTCGCAGATACCAACGATCTGCACCTTATCCAGCATACGGCTGTAGCCGTCGGAATGAAGATCGGCAGAAAACGCTGCGCCGATCAGCAGAACTCTTAATTTTTCCATTTTACTCTACTCTCCTTAGAAATAACTGTAATTGAATTTTTCCTTGCTTTCCATATAAGCAAATATTTTACCCAGCTGCTCCACTGTTTGATTGGCGCAGTATTCAAAGATCTCTTCGCCTTTCTGTGCGCTTGCCTTGGTAGGCTCGCCCCAAACACCATCCGGACAGGCCCTGAACAGGCTGCCGTAATTTAAGTAGGGTCTGGGAATATTGGGAACACAATCCACCGCCCGGTCCATATGTACCGTTTCCGGGGCAATGGCAAGCATTTGAGAGGTCTCCACCTCGCCTGCGTGCAGCTCTGTATTGGTTTCGATCACGCCATCGGCATAGAGCCCGCCAAAGAAGCTGCAGCCGTCGATCAGTGCCACCATCAGCTCCGGATTAAACCGGGCGTTCAGATCCCGGACCAGGGGGGTGTTGATAAACACACCGCCGTGGAGCTGCAGGATCGCAACCTTCTTAAAGCCCTGGGTTTTCAGGCTCATAATAATGTCGGTCATCATCTGATAGAAGGTAACCGGTTCCATCCATACAGTTCCCTTTTTGCCCATCTGCTCCCGGCAGGTGGAAATGGGAAGGGCAGGTACCAGAAAGGCGTTCATCTTCTGTGCAACACGCTGACCCAGCTCCGCTGCAATGGCCCAGTCGGTCATCACCGGCAGATGGGGTCCGTGCTGCTCCAGAGAGCCGACCGGAATGATCGCCAGCTCCGGATCGATCTCCATAATCTCGTCTGCGGTCTTGCGATACATAGTTTTCTTCCTTTCTGTTATAAAGGATTACAGCTTGGATGCAGCATCAGCATCCAGATACAGTGTTGCACTGGGGTGATTA
>JAZQDL010000080.1:0-11223 GCA_045546835.1 Faecousia sp. | reverse complement strand
AGGTGCCAACGCTGTAACCCTTGGCATTATTCCCAAAGAGGAGGCGGCTGCGTGGAAATACAACGCAGAGCTTAATTGGGATGCTAATGACCAGGAAAGCTATATGATCCCAACCCAAATGGATGGCACCAGCTCCACCGGCTACCGTTCAGCTATCTACCGTGATGCTTTGGCAACCGTTGGCTGGCGTGAGTGGCCTGCCTTTGGTCATCTGACCGATGGCGGCCTCAGCGGCCTTGCTTGTGCTCGTTTGTACGGTGGCCTCGGCAATGCTCACTGGCGCATCGGCGCCCGCCCGTGTGGATCCGGTGGCAACCGGGGTGAATTTACGCCGGCTGTGGCCGGCGTATAAGAGGGGCGGTAGCCCCTCAATAAGGGATGTACTGTGGACCCTCGTGCCCTTTGTCCTTGCTGTGGCAGGCCTTTGGTAATCTGAACAATGGCGGCAACAGCGGCCTTGCTTGTGCTAATTTGAACAATGGCCTCGGCAATGCTAACTGGAACATCGGCGCCCGCCCATCTGGTAAGATATTTAATTATTACGCAGTACATTCCTTGGTGTAAAAGCCAAAAATTGAGATGTAACCGGCACCGCTATTGCGGCAGCGGTGGTGTATGAGGCCACCGCCGGAGGTTAGTAGAAAAACCGAAAGCCTTTGTGCTCAACCAGACGATCATAAGGAGGGATGGCGTGAAAACATACTGTAAAAAGGTTGACATCACCGATCCCGATACAATAGAGCCGTGGGTGTACCTGTGCATAACGGATCCCAAAAAGCGAAACCGCCCAGGTTTTAAGCGTTTGAGCAGCCGCTATGGCGGTGCCCACGGTATAGCGGTTGAGATCACCGAGCGTATTAAGCGCCGTGATCTTGACCTGCCACCTATTCAGTATCGTAACCGGATAGACAAGAGCAGCGGAAAAGAACGCAGGCTCGGTGTTGAAAGTGCTATGCAGCAATGTATGAACTATGTAGCCGTATATGCACTTATGCCTATGTTAAAGGCAAAGGTTGGCGTGTTCCAATGTGCAAGCATCCCGGAGCGTGGCCAAATTTATGGTAAAAAGGTGCTTGAAAAATGGATCCGCAAAGATCCCAAAGGCACTAAATATTATGACAAAATGGATGTGCGGCATTGCTTTGAAAGTATAAGCTGCCGCACGGTCCGCAAATTGCTTGAGCGTGATATACATAAAAACCCAACGCTTATATGGTTTGTATGTGCCCTTATCAGTACATACGAGCACGGGCTTTCCATAGGCAGCTTTTTAAGCCAATGGCTGTGTAACTATGTTATGAGTTACGCATACCATTACGCCTCGGAGCAAATGTGTAAGGTACGCCGTGGCAAAAAGCAGAGGCTCATTTCCCACATCCTTATGTTTATGGATGATGTGATTGTTTTCTCTGCATCAAAGCGGGATCTCAAACTTGCTGCAAAGCAATTTGAGGCGTACCTCCTCAAGCACCTTGGCTTGAATATCAAGCCAAACCACCACATAAAGCACACAGCGGATGAGCCACCGGATATGATGGGCTTTGTGGTAAGCAAGGAATGTACAACAATAAGAGCACGCACCTTTGTAAGGGCAAGGCGTGCACTTATACGAGCCTGGAGGCGTATGCAGGCAGGTTTGCCAATATATCTGCAAAACGCCCGCCGCATCGTTTCCTATAAAGGCTATTTTGTACATACCAACTCCCAGAGGGTTGCCCTTGCCCTGCACCTCAAGGCAGTTTTCAAAGCTGCCACAAGGGTAATAAGTATAAATGCAAAGAGAGGACAGGTACCAGTATGATTGCAAAAGCGTATTTTACAGAACGCCCGGAAAGCATCAAGTATATGGTTTTACCCTCCGGGGATGCAGATCTTTGGATGCGTAAAAACATTGCAGAGGTTGTGGATCCGGAAACCAACGAGGTAAGCTATGAGGCCGATGAGGCATATATGCGTACCAATGCCACGGAGGCAGAAATTGCCGCCGACTTTGAGGGGTGGTTTGAAACTGCCTCGGCCTGGGAGCCTCCGGTGCCGGAAAAGAAACCGGAAACCGAAAACGAGCGTATTGTTGCCCTTGAGGAGGATGTAACCGCTTTGAAAAAGGCAAACGCAGACCTCACCAAGCAAAACGCTGTGCTCCAGGAGGAATTGCAGGCAACCAAAATTATTTTGGGGGTGGAGTAAATGACACTTACAGAATATGCAAGGCAGTTACGCCCCCTCATTGAAAAGGCAGCCCAAAGCCTGCCGGATGAGGATGCCCTCAACGGCGTTGCTCTGTTTCCCCATTGGGCGGTTGGTGTAGCTTACACCGCCGGCCAAAAGGTGCAGTACAACGGGGTGCTTTACACCGTTTTGCAGGCCCATACCTCACAGGAAACCTGGACACCGACAGCAGCACCCAGCTTGTTTGCAAAGGTGCTCATCCCGGATCCTACGGTTATCCCCGAATGGGAACAGCCCGACAGCACAAACGGGTACAGCAAGGGTGATAAGGTTATGTACAACGGCGTTGTATATGAAAGCCTTATTGATAACAATGTATGGAGCCCGGAGGCTTACCCTGCTGGCTGGCAGGTTGTTGAGTAAGGAGGGCCACAGCGTTGTATGTAGATGCACAAACAATAATCACAGCGGGGGCGGTATTAACTGCCCTCGTTGGTTTTGTAACCCTGGGCTGGAAACTCTTTAAGTGGATAAACCACCAAAAGGAGCAGGACCAGGAAATTACCAACATTAAGGCACAGCACAAAAAGGACATAGACGATCTCAAGGCCGAACACGCAAAGGATATGGCAGAGGTTAAGGCTATGCACAACAAAGACACCGAGGGCATCCAGGAGGAGCAAACGGTTGTGGTATATGGTTTGCTTGCTTGCCTTAAAGGCCTGGCGGCACAGGGCTGCAACGGTCCTGTATCGGAGGCCATTGACCGCATAGAAAAACACATCAATAAAAAAGCCCACGGGCAAGAATAAAAGGAGGATCCACCAATGGCATTTTTGACACCGGACAAAACCCGTGTGGAGCACGGGCTTGTTATCAAAGAAAAGATCATCCCCTGGGGTGCCGTATGGCCCAAGAATTACGGCAACTATAAAAAGGGCGATAAGTACAAAGCGGATCGCCTGCTTTCCGGCGGTACCGGTAAGGTTGCTTATGTAACCATCCACAATACTGCTGACATTGAGGAGGCAAAGGGCACCAACGATGCCGAGCAGTACGCCCGTGCTGTTTGGCCCAACGCCAATATGGGTGATGTGCGTGTGCACTATTTCATTGATGAAACGGATTGCTGGCAGCAGCTCCGTGAGGATGAGGTGGGCTGGCACGCCGCCGATGGCAGAGGCCCCGGCAATGAAACCACGCTTTCCATTGAGATCATTATGGATGGCAGCGGTAGTGCCGCAGACCTTGCCGCCGAGGACAGAGGCGCCCTGTTGGCTGCTATTCTGCTCAACCGCCACGGCCTGGGCATTGACAAGCTGACCACCCACCAGCGTTGGTACAGCAAAAAGTATTGCCCGGCATATATCCTCCCGCATTGGGATGCTTTCAAGGCAAAGGTTGAAAAGTACCTCAAGCAGATCCAGGGTGTTACCGAAACCCCGGCAGAGAGCACGGATGCCCTTTACAGAGTGCAAACCGGTGCCTTTGCTAAAAAGCCCAATGCGGATGCACTTGCAGCCGAATTAAAGGCCAAGGGCTTTGCCACCTACATTGTGCAGGTGGGCGGGCTCTACAAGGTACAGGTTGGTGCCTACAAGGTTAAAGGCAATGCAACCAATATGCTTAACAAGATCAAGGCCGCCGGGTATGATGCTTTTATCACCGTGAACGCAAACACCGCCCCTGCACCCGCAGAAAAGCCCGTTGTGGCGTTTTCCGAGGGCGATAAGGTAAAGTGCAACGCCGGTGTAAAAACCTTTTCCAACGGCAGCAAAATGGCATCCTGGGTGCCCACGGCCACGCTGTATGTGCGTGCCGTTGAGCAGGGCGGTAAGATCCTGCTCGTAAGCACCGAAAAAACCAAAAAGGTATATACGGGGCGTGTGAACGCATCCGATGTACATAAAATTTAACGGAGGTTTTCAGCTATGAAGAATTGGAAACAGAAATTGACCAGCAGAAAGTTTTGGGCAGCCGTTGTGGGCTTTGTTACTCCCACTCTGCTTGCCTTTGGTGTTGCCGATAATGTGGCAACGCAGGTGGCCGGCATCATTATGGCCGGTGCAGCTGTGGTGGCTTACATTGTTGGTGAGGGCTTGGTGGATGCCAGCAACGCCGGCAAAAATGACACCGACACAGAGGGCTAAAACCCTCTAACAAATGTGCGGTGCAAAATGTTTTATGCGTAAAATTGTTAGAAACATTCTAACATTTTGCGGCGTGAATTGTTAGGCGGTTTGTTTTACGGAAAAACCAAGCTATAACAAGGTTTATTGTGCTTTCTAACATTCTAACATTTTTTACTATAAAGAATGAAATAGGAGGCTTTGAGGGTAATTTTACCGCCTAACCGCCTAACTGCACGCTATACACGCACACGCACGAGAGAAAGACAAAAACGCCCAGGAGCCTATGTGCCCCTGGGCGTTTTTTTATTGGGTTGATATGCTTACTGCAAACACATTACGCCACACCGCTATTGTAAGCGGTGCGGGTTCGTATGTGTGCGTTATGGTGGAACATAACGCACGGCATACGAACTCTGCACCCTCGGTGCCGAGGCTGTCAACCTCGGCCAGGGTAATGGTACGCTTATCACCGGAATAGTTAAAGGTTATGGTTACTTTATCATCATATACAAACACGGCATTTACAAAGGTTTGCACCAGCTGCTTTTGGCACTCCGGATCCTTTATGTTTTTATCCCGCATTTCATATAAGAAAAATAAAATGTGATCACGGGTGAGCTGCCAGGACCGTACAAGCTCAAGGTGTGAAAGCTCGGCCTCGATTTCCGCACGCTGTGCATCCAACTCATCCATACGCTTTTTGGTGGCATCATTGAATATGCCGGCCTCAATGGCCTTTATAATATTGGCGGTGGCCTTATCCACCTCGGCCAGCTTACGCTTTAAGGCATCGGCAAGATCGTTATCCGCATTTTGCTCCTGGTAGTATGCAAAAACACCATCGGCAATAAACTCCAGCAGCTCCTCATCCTTGAGCAGATCCACAACGGCGTTAAGCACAACGCCCTCGATCCACTCCTGCCGCACGGCCTTTTTGTGGCAGGTACGCTCCCGCTTACGCTTGGTGCAGATATAATAATTATGCTTGGCACCGGTTTTGCTGGTACCGCTTTCACCCACCATATTGGAGCCACAATGCCCACAGAAAAGTTTATCCGTGAGAATATAATCGGCACGGCTCCAGGTGTGTGCCGGTGCCCTTTTGTTTACTTTTAGCATTTCCTGCACCTTTGCAAATGTTTCCACATCAATTATGGCCGGCACGCCGCCCTCAATTCTTAAATCATCCTTATAGGTATATACACCGATATACTTTTCATTTTTAAGCATTGAGTGCAGGCTGTTTTTGGTAAACTTACCGCCCCGGAGGGTACGGAGCCCCCGGTTGTTGAGCTCGGTAACAATTTCCGTAACGGTGCTGCCCTTGGCGTACATATCAAATACCAAGCGGACCGTTGGCGCCGTTTCCGGATCTATCACAAATTTTTTAGTGGCGGGATCCGTTTTGTACCCCAGAGGCCTATTGCCCCCGGTGCTTTGGCATTTTTCTGCACTTGCCCGTTGGCCACGCAGGATGTTTTGGGAAAGCTGGAGGCTGTAATATTCAGCCATACCCTCAAGCACGCTTTCCAAAATAACACCCTCCGGGCTGTCTGGGATGCTTTCAGCAACATATACCACTTTTACACCATTCTTTTTACAGCGGTATTTATTGAAAGCGATCTCCTCACGGTTACGCCCAAAGCGATCTATTTTCCACAATATTATTGTATCAAACTGCTTTTTGGCCGTATCTTTGAGCATTTCCTGGAATTGCTCACGGTTATCATTGCGGCCCGTCATTGCTCTGTCGCAGTATTCTTTTATGATGGTAAGCCCGTGTGCTGCCGCATATTTGTATGCCTCGGCAAGCTGCCCCTCAATACTTTGCTCACCCTGCCGATGGCTGGAGTACCGGGCATAAACCACCGCTATACGCTTTTTGCTCACAGTACCACGCCCCCGGAACGGGTGCAACGGCTTTGCAAAGCATAAAGTGCCTTGCCGGTTTTAACCTCCATATACCATACGGCAATATGCTTGCTGCCGCCCTCTGCGGCATAGGTAATGGCAGCGTACCACTTAACACCCACCTTGGCGGTGGAGGTGTTTGCGTTGTGGTATTTTAGCATATAGTTTGCCTCCGGCATAATATCCACGCACTCAATTTTTGAAAGTGGGAGGGTAACAGATGCACCTGCCGTGGTGCTGAACACAACGGCCTCCTCCCCAATATCCATAAAGCAAGGCATATCCTGCTGAAAACCTGGGAGCCCTGCATAATGTATCACACTCAAGCCTTTTGGTTTTTTCTTAAATAACATACAAACCTCCTTTGCCTCGGCTCTGCCGGGGCTTTTTTACTTACCCCATTTATGCCTGTTTCTTTTGATCCATTGCATCCGCAGGATATTTTTTATATATGTCTTGAGCCATAAGACCGGAAAGCATTGCGATGGCAGCCTCCTGGCCCTCGGCGTTTAATTCACGCAACATAAGCAAAACCTGGCCCTCATTGGCTGTGAGTTTGTTTTCAACCCTTATAGGGTGCGGCTCATCAATGAGGCCAAGCAAATAATCAGCCGATACATCAAGCATCCGGGCAGCTCCAGCAACTATATCCCCCTTTGGGGCTCTATCGTTTTGTGCACAATTTGAGAGGTTACTCCTTGAACACCCAACCTTTTCTGCTGTTTCTTTGCTGCAAGGTTTAATCTGCCGAGCCTGGCAACACGCCTCGTATCTGTCATAAAAGCTCATAATTTTTAACTCCTTTCGTGGCTTTGCGAAAAAAGTTAAAAAAATTTGACTAAACCCCTTGACAAGTCAAATAAATTTGACTATAATAGAGGCAAGAGTTAAATATTTTTGACTATGGCAAAGCCGGCCCCACCCTTTTGGGCGGCGCTTAATGGTATTTATTGATTGTTGGCACTTTCATTATACCACAATAGTTAAAGAAATTCAACTCTTTTCACAAAAAATTTGACCGAAAGGAGGAAACTTGATGATCGAAAAGTGGGCAGCCGATGTGATCGCAGATTTGCGGTTGCTTGGGGTTACGCAAAAGGAGCTTGCAGAAAAGTGCGGTTACTCCGAGGCTTATGTGTGCCAGGTTTTGCGTGGCAAAAAGAATACTGACCAAGCAAAAGAAACCATCATCGGCACGCTGCAAAAGCTGAAAGAGGAGGCTGCACGCTTATGATGCCCGTACCAAGTGCAACCCCAAAACCCACCGGCATTGAGGCCAAGATCTTATTTGCTCGTTTTACAGACCGCATAAAGGCTTGGTATGAGGTGCCAGAGAACAAACGCCGCTTTGAGGAGTGGCAGAAAAGGAGGGAGGCAAATGACCGCCCAAGAATATTACGCCCGCAGGCGTAAAAAGCAGCGTGAGCAACGCATTGCAATACTTACCGTTATTGGTATAGTGCTTTTGATCTTTGGGCTCGGCGTGCTTTTCGGTTGGCATCTGGGAACGGCCCACGCTGTGGAGCCGATACCGGCACGGCTTACCGAGCAAGCCAAAGCAACCCCACAGATCACTCCCAAAGCAGAAACACCCCGCTTTGAGCTTGTGGCAGACACGCCGAGCATTACCACCTGCAACCTTATTGTGAGTGAGGGCAACGCTTTAAGCCCGGAGCTGCAAAAGATTATGCAGGAAAAATGCGAGGAGTACGGTGTGCCCTACGCCCTGGCACTTGCTTTGGCTGACCAGGAAACCCGCTTTGATCCCGATGCTGTAAGTGGCACCAATGATTATGGGCTTATGCAAATTAACAGCATCAATTTTGAATGGCTCCGAGAGAGAGGCATTGATCCGCTGACCTATGAGGGAAACATTGAGGCGGGTGTGCTTATTCTTTCCAAAGCCATTAACCGCTACGGCGATTATGGGCTTGCACTTATGGCTTATAACTGCGGTGATACCGGAGCAAAAAGGCTGTGGGATGCAGGTACATACAGCACCAAATACTCCAGAGAGGTTTTGGAGCGTTACAACAAATGGGTGCAGATCGTGGAGGGCAAATAAATGGCCTATTACCACACCTGCCCAGAGTGCGGGGCCAATTTGGATCCCTGCGAAAAATGCGATTGTCAAACAATAAAAAATCATATAACCAAGGAGGCTAACGAAAATGTTAGAAATGAAAATCACGATTGCCGCCCCGGATCTGGCGGCAGCCATCAACAACCTTGCCGTGGCACTTGCTAACGGCAACACCGTACCCGCTGAAAAGCCCGCAAAGGCCGAAAAGCAGACCGAGGCAAAGGATGCCGCACAGCAGGCACAGGCACCCGTAAACCCTATGCAGGCAACTGGTGCACCTTTGAGTGCGACACCTGCCCAGACCGTGGCACCTGTGGCTAATGTTCCCGTTGCACCCGCTGTGGTACAGCAGGCAGCACCTGCCGTGGCACCGGTAGCACAGGCACCTATTGCCCAGGCTCCTGTTGCATCCGCAGTACCCACCGGAGCACCTACCTACACCCTGGAAATGATTGCAAGAGCCGGCACGGCACTTGTAGATGCCGGCAAGATGGATGCACTTTGCGGCCTGCTTGCCAAGTACGGGGTTGAGGCTCTTACCGCATTGGACCCCGCACAGTACGGCAACTTTGCAAACGATTTGAGAGCCCTTGGCGCACAGATTTAAGGGGGGGGGGGTAAGATTATGCCGACACCGGAAAAACACGCTCTGCTGTCTGCATCCTCTGCCTCACGCTGGCTGCATTGCACAGCCGCCCCTCGATTTGAGGAGCAATTCCCGGAAAAAACCTCGGAATACGCAGAGGAGGGCCGACTTGCCCACGCTATTTGTGAGCTCAAGGTAATTAAGAAATTTACCACGCAGCTTACACCCCGTATGTATAGCACACGCATTAACAAGCTCAAAAAGGATCCGCTGTACACCGATGAAATGGATAAAACATCGGATCTGTATGTTGAGCACCTTACCGAAAAGGCTATGACCTATGACAGCACGCCCAGCGTTGCCGTTGAGGTGCAGGTTGATTTTGCCGAATATGTACCGGAGGGCTTTGGTACCTGCGATTGCATTATGATCGGCGGCGATACCCTCAACATTACCGACTATAAGCACGGCAAAGGCGTGCCTGTATCGGCAGAGGGCAACGCACAAATGAGGCTTTATGCCCTCGGCGCTTTGAAACGCTACGCACCTATTTACGGCAACACCATTAAAAAGGTGTGTATGACCATTGACCAGCCCCGCATCCAGGATGAGCCCAGCACCGAAACCATCACCGTTGAGGAGCTGCGTGCTTGGGGTGAAAGCATCAAGCCTGCTGCCGCCAAGGCATATATGGGGCTCGGTGAATTTTGCCCCGGTGAGCATTGCCGTTTTTGCAGAGGCAAGGCACAATGCAAAGCCCGTGCTGCTATTAACACGGCCCTTGAGGAGTTTAAGGACTGCGTACCGCAGAACGGTGAAAAGCCGCCCCTCTTTGGCCAGGGAGTGCTTACGGATGAGGAGATCGGTGATCTGCTTGTAAGGGGTAAGGAGCTCGTGGCCTGGTATAAGGACCTTGAGGAGTATGCACTTAACGCCCTGCTTAACGGCGGTACCATCCCCGGATGGAAAGCGGTAGCAGGCAGGAGCAACCGTACATTTACGGACACGGATGCAGCCGTTGCGGCTGTTATCGCTGCCGGGTACGATGAGGCCCTTGTTTATGAGCGTAAGCCCAAAACCCTTACCGAGCTTGAGAAACTTATGGGCAAGGCTGAATTTACCGCCAAATTGGGTGCCTATGTGGTTAAGCCTTTGGGCAAGCCCACCCTTGCACCTATGACCGACAAACGAGAGCCTTACAGCCCTGCCGCCGCCGATTTTGCGGAGGTGGCAAACAATGGCTGAAACCGTTTACTTGCTTGATGGCACTATGGAGGTAGTGCTCACGGAAAAGGATGTTTTTATTGAGCGCCTTATCCGTGAAAAGCTCGGTGATGATGCCGCCCGCTTTGTTACCGAATATATAAAGGAACTTGTGGAGGAGGCAAAATACTCCGAGGAGGCACAGCAAGAGGCTGAAAGCATATCGGATGGCTACCTCACCCTTTGCAACGATGCCCTTGACACTTTCCGGCAGTTAAAGGCATTGGTGCGAGAGCCCCGCCTCGATAAGGGCAGGCTCCAAACGGTTATTGATGCCGGATATAACAACCTTTATAAAAACCTATAAAACCAAGGAGGCATAAAATTATGCGTTTCAATGAGAACATCCCCCCCCCGTATGAGTGAGGCCCGCAAAAAGGCAGAGGCAGAAAACGCCGCCTGTGATTTTCTGCTTGACCTTATGCTTGAGAGCAATATGCCGGAGGAGCGTAAGGTTGGCCTGCACATTATGAAAGCAGCAAGAAACCTGCACGAGGCTATCAGCAATATTGTTGGTGAGTATGCGGATCCCACCAAAGAGGTACCGTATGAAACCGCCAAGCAGGTTGCTGAATACCTCGGCCTGGTACACACAGGCATTATGCAATTTATGGAAACCCAAAACAACCAATGTACTGAATGAAATTTATATCAAAGGAGATCAAGAGTATGTATCAAAACATTGCAACCAAAGTATTAACCGGTGAGGTACGCCTTTCCTATGTCAACCTCATCACACCCAGAGCCGCACAGCAGGGCGGTGAGCCTAAATACAGCGTAACGCTGCTTATTCCCAAGAGCGATAACGCCACCAAGATGGATATTGACAACTCCATCCGTGCGGCGTATGAAGAGGGCGTAAGCAAAAAGTGGGGCGGCGCACATCCCCAGCCCAAGGTTATTGTGCACGATGGCGATGGTTTACGCCCCTCCGGCTTGCCTTTCGGTGAGGAGTGCAAAGGCTGCTGGGTAATTACCGCATCCACCAAGAACAAGCCCCAGGTGGTTGGCATTGATAATGTCAACTGTGAGCTTGCCCCCAACGATATTTACAGCGGTATGTATGCCCGTGTAACCCT
>JAZQDL010000079.1:0-22615 GCA_045546835.1 Faecousia sp. | reverse complement strand
CGTCTTTGCGAGGAGCGAAGCGACGTGGCAATCTCCTGTTTATAAAAGGGATATCATACTTTCTCTCCGGCGAGAAAGTATGCAAAGAGCCGCCGAGGACCTCCCGTATGGTCCTCGGACTCCCCAGACGGCCTAAGGGGGAAGCGAATGTATTCTACAACGACTAGCATTTCTGCCGCTTCCCCCTTAGGAATCCCTTTGCCAAATGGGCAGCAAACAGTTTGTGCAGGTGAAATGCTGGGAGCGAATATCATAAAATTGTTAATAGATTTGTCGATTTTTGTTTTCAAATCGGTTATGGGCTGTTCAAAAGCCTTTTGTATGATACTTATGGAAGGGGCGGCGTAGCCGTGAGCCGGCCCTTTCGTCTTTTCTACCTCTCTTTTCTTTTTTATCCCTTTGGCAAAGGGGCGCGTTGCAATGCAACGCGCCCCGAATCTATATATATGGATTCCCTACGAACATCTATCTATCGTGCGTGTAGGGGACGATGCCCACATCGTCCCGCATAATGCACAATGCCGGCGGGAGCAAGCCCCCGCCCTACAACGATCTATCGGTGGTGCGTGTAGGGACACCCGTCCCCGGGTGTCCGCAAAAAAGGCGCGATGGCCACCCGCACAATCAATTGTTATTCGTAGGGAACGGATATATCCGTTCTGCAAAGGAATACGGATTGCCACGACCAGTTTGCGAACTGGTCTCGCAATGACGTGGAAGGACGATAGATTTTCAAAATATTAAACTCCGTCCGCAACGCGGACACCACAATTCTGCACTCTGCATTTAAAAAATCCCCGACCGGTTGGTCGGGGATTTTTGAATATCAATTACTTAGAGCCAGCGATCTGAGCAGCGACCTCAGCTGCGAAGTTCTCTTCCTTCTTCTCAATGCCTTCACCCTTGATGTAGTGAATAGCATTGACGAATTTCACAGAACCGCCCAGCTTCTTGGCAGCGTCAGCAATGTAGCCGGCAACGTCGCCCTTAAACAGGTCGGAACGGACAAAGTCCTGCTGCAGCAGGCAGCTTTCCTTGTAGAAAGCAGCGATCTTACCGGCAGCGATCTTCTCCTTAACAGCAGCGGGCTTAGAAGCCATCTTGGGATCGTTGTCCATCAGAGCCACCTGAACAGCCAGCTCCTTGTCCACATCAGCCTGAGGAACCTGAGCCTTGTCCCAGTACTTGGGGTTCATAGCAGCGATCTGCATAGCCACGTTCTTACCGATCTCGGTTGCGTCCACATCAGCTTCCAGGTTGACCAGAACACCATGGGTGCCGCCCATATGGACGTAAGCAACGGAAGTGCCGGTAGCAAAACGGTCGAAACGGCGGATCTGCATATTCTCGCCGATGGACATAACCTTCTCCTGCAGGATTTCGGTGACGGTCAGGCTGGTGCCGGGGTAGGTGCAGCCCTTCAGAGCTTCCACATCAGCGGGGTTCTGCTCAGCAACGATCACAGCCAGGTTCTTGACCAGATCCTGGAAAGCATCGGTCTTAGCAGCAAAGTCGGTCTCGGAGTTAACCTCGATCACAACGCCAACACCGCCAACGACAGTTGCGTAAGCAACGCCTTCAGCAGCAATGCGGTCAGCCTTCTTAGCAGCCTTTGCCAGGCCCTTTTCACGGAGCCAGTCAACAGCCTTGTCCATATCGCCATCGGTAGCAGTCAGGGCTGCCTTGCAGTCCATCATACCGACGTTGGTCATTTCACGGAGCTTCTTAACATCTAAAGCAGTAAATGCCATTTTAATATCCTCCTAAAAATTACTCAGCAGCGGGAGCTTCCTCAGCGACCACTTCAGCAGCCTCGACAGCCTCTGCAGTCTCAGCCACAGCGTCTTCGCCCTGACGGCCTTCGATAGCCGCGCTTGCCATAGCAGCAGCAATCAGGCGGATGGCGCGGATCGCGTCATCGTTGCCGGGGATCACGTAATCGATCTCGTCGGGATCGCAGTTGGTGTCAACGATTGCAACGATGGGAATGTTCAGCTTCTTTGCCTCAGCGATTGCGTTGCGCTCCTTGCGGGGGTCAACGATAAACAGTGCAGCGGGGATCTTCTTCATTTCCTTAACGCCGCCCAGGTACTTCTCCAGCTTCTCAATCTCGCCCTGGTGCTTGATAACTTCCTTCTTGGGCAGCATAGCGAAGGTGCCGTCAGCTTCCATCTTCTTCAGCTGAGCCAGACGGTCGATACGGCTGCGCATAGTACGGAAGTTGGTGAGCATACCACCCAGCCAACGGGAGTTGACATAGTAACCGCCGCAACGGGCAGCTTCTTCCTTGATGGCATCCTGCGCCTGCTTCTTGGTGCCGCCGAACAGCACGTTGCCGCCTTCTGCGGAAATGTCACGGATAAAGTTGTAGGCTTCCTCCAGCTTCTTAACGGTCTTCTGCAGGTCGATGATGTAGATACCGTTACGCTCGGTGTAGATGTAGGTAGCCATTTTGGGGTTCCAGCGGCGGGTCTGGTGACCGAAGTGAACACCGGCCTCCAGCAGTTGCTTCATAGATACGACAGACATTTTTGATTTCTCCTTTTGTTTTTTCCTCCACCCCGTTCATCTCGCACTTCCCGTTCCTTTCGGAACACTCGGGGGTACGATCACCGGGTGTGTGGTGTAGATTACTACGGGCATAATTTTCCCGTGCCGAATTATTATATAGGAAGCGTTTCCATTTTGCAAGTATTTTTTCCAAAATTTTTCAGAAATATTCGAAAAAAGCCGTCAGCGCCCGCTGACGGCTTTTTAATTGACAATGGATAATGGACAATTGACACTTATGGAGTAGGTACGATAGATCGTCAAAACCATCGAAAACTACGTCTTTGCGAGGAGCGAAGCGACGTGGCAAACCGTTCTCCTTTACAATGTGCGATGTTGCTGGCTGTTCAGGGAATGCGGATTGCCACGCCCCCGCCCGGGGCTCGCAATGACGTGGAAGAACGAAAGATGCGTGCATTTACGAACATATTCATTTTGCATTCTGCATTCTGCATTTTGCACTTTGCATTTTAAAACAGCAGTCCCGGTTTGTGTCGGGGGACACGGCACTGGTCCGGCTGGACATCCACCAGCACGATGTCCGGACCGATCCGGCGGATGCAGTGCCAGGGGATCACATAGTCGTCTCGCCTGCCCCAAAGTCCGAACATCCGGCAAGGTCCGGGAACGGTAATGGAAACAAGCTTTCCTTCCGGCAGCTCCACGCAGGCATCGCAGATAAATCCCAACCGCCGCCCGTCGCTGACGCAAATAACCTCCTTGCAGTGCAGGTCTGATAACTTCACAGCCATACCCAACCCTCCCAATTTTGTACAGTGTATGCGTTGGGAAGTGGCAGTATGCCAATTGAGAATTGAAAGTTGAAAGTTGAAAATTATTGTGTCCGCTGCCGCGGACGGTTTAGAATAAAGGGAGCGGATATATCCGTTCCGCGCAAGTGCATATATGCATTGCCTATATATTATAATCATTTCCGAAGGAAATACCGAAATTTTCAATTTTCCATTTGCAATTTTTAATTATTTTGTACTTATGATACCGTAAATGCCTTGCGCATTGTGCCGATGGCACTTTTCTCCAGCCGGGAGACCTGCGCCTGGGAGATTCCCAGCACCCCTGCCACCTCCATTTGGGTCTTTCCATCATAAAACCGCAAAGATAGAATTTGCTTTTCCCGGCTGCCCAGCGATTGAAAGGCACTTCGCAAAGCGATTCGCTCCATCCAGTTTTCGTCGGTGTTCCGGGTATCCCGCACCTGATCCATAACGGTCAGGGGATCACCGCCATCAGAATAGACCGGATCATGCAGACTCACCGGTGCACAGACTGCGTCCAACGCCTCTGCCACATCTCCCACCGGCAGGTCCAGCTCCTTTGCGATCTCCTCCAGGGTAGGCTCTCTGCCCAATTTCAGCAGCATCCCCTCCTTACACTGAAGCACCCGGTATGCCACATCCCGGATAGACCGGGAAACCCGGATCGCCGAATTGTCTCGCAGGTAGCGCCGGATCTCTCCGGCGATCATTGGGACCCCGTAGGTGCTAAAGCGCACCTGCTTGTCCGGATCGAAATTGCTGATTGCTTTGATCAGTCCGATACACCCCACCTGAAACAGATCGTCCGGATTTTCTCCCCGCCCTCCAAAGCGCTGGATCACAGAAAGCACAAGCCGCAAATTTCCCTCGATCAGCTTCTGCCGTGCCTCCTCATCTCCGTTTTTTGCCTTTCTGAGCAGCATATCCATATCCGCCTGGGATAAAACTTTCAGCCGTGCGGTATTCACACCGCAGATCTCTACTTTTCCCTGCATACGGTCCTCCTGAAGCAAAAAGCTTGCTAACAGTATTTCCGGACACAGGAAAATCATACCGCCGGAGATTTTGTGAAAATTGCCAAATTTTTTGGCGCAAAGTGTCTGCCGTGGCCTTCTCAAAGGGTGGTCTTTAGAGAAAATGCCAACTTTTTCCCCAAAAAACCGGTGAAAATAATGGGAGAAAAACAGGAACATAATCCTTCATTTATTGGGAACTTTCTTCCCGTATGCAAAGGTTTATACACGCCCCAAGTGGGTCATTTATATCCCAAAACGAAAAAATATCCCTTGAAAACTATGACTTTTCCACATTATCCACAGACTTTTCCACAGGACTTGTTCACAGGATGAATAACGGGCGGTTATTCATTTTAGTTGACATAAGTGTTTTCGACCTCCTTCGCCCTTTTTCCCACTTTTTCCTTCGTCAAAATATCGACGATAGCCCCAAACCAGGTGAGAAAAAAACTACTTGACAACGCGCAGAAAAGGATATATCGAAAAAAATCAGAAAAAACTATTGATTTTCTCAGAAAACCGCGCTATAATGGGAAAACGCATGAGCGAAACCATAGATTAGGAGGTGTAACAATGCCCAATATCAAGTCCTCTAAGAAGGATGTCCTTTCTTCCAAGATCGCTTACGAGAAGAACAAGGCCGAGAAGACTGCGCTGAAGACCGCTGTGAAGAAGTTCGAGGCTGCTCTGGCTGAGAACGACCGTGCTGCTGCCGAAGAAGCTTACAAGGCAGCTGTCAAGAAGGTTGACCAGGCAGTAAACAGCGGTATCCTGCACAAGAACACTGCTGCCCGCAAGAAGAGCAGCCTGACCCTGCAGCTGAACAAGCTGGCCTGAGCTCTCTGAAAATATCTCCTTCCTGTCACCGGGAAGGAGTTTTTTCATTTCCCCCCGGCGGATCTTTTTCCGCATATCTGCGTTTTGAAGACCTTGAAATACACAAAGTATGTCGGCGGTCTTCAAAACTTGATCTGCGAAAAAATCTCTCGCCGGGTTTTTAATAATTGTCAATTGTCCATTGTCAATTGTCAATTGGGTATGGTATAATTCTAAAAAAGGGGGTGCTTCTATGGCAAGACTATCTGATCCGATCACGATATTAAAGGGCATCGGGCCTGCCCGTGCCAAGCAGTTTGCTGTCTTGAATATTTTCACCCTGGAGGATCTGATCTGCCATTTCCCCCGGGCATATGAGGACCGCACCCGGCTGATCCCCATTGAAAAGCTGGAGGTGGATTGTCCTGCCTGCTTCAAAGCCACCGTTATGAACACCCCCCGCACCAGCCATATCCGCAAAGGACTAGACCTGACAAAGGTGCAGGTGGCAGACCATTCCGGACGGCTGAATTTGACCTTCTTTAACAATAAATATGCCGCACAGCAGCTGCAGTACGGCAGGGAATATATTTTCTACGGGGCGGTCAGCGGTGATTTTATCGGCTACAGCATAACAAATCCCATTTTTGAGACCCCGGACAGTAAGCCTTTGACTACCCGCCGGGTCCTGCCCATTTATCCTTTGACCGCCGGCCTTTCCAACGCAGTGGTTCTCAAGGCGGTGCAGGAGGCACTGGCGATCTGCGCTCCTCCGGCGGAGATCCTGCCGGAGGAAATTCGGACAAAGTATAATATCCTGCCGGCGGAACGGGCATATTATGCCATCCACCAGCCAGCCTCAATGCAGGAGGCAGAAAACGCAAAGCGGCGGCTGATCTTCGAGGAATTTTTCATTTTCTCAGCAGGTCTTGCTTTGATGCGGGCATCCCGCACAGAAAAAAAGACCGCACCGTATAAAAGCACAGACCTGTCTGCCTTTTATAGCGCACTGCCCTTTACCCTGACCGGTGCGCAAGCCCGGGCGATCGCTGAGATCGCCTCAGATCTGCGCCGGGGCACGCCAATGAACCGGCTGGTACAAGGCGATGTGGGCAGCGGTAAGACAATGGTAGCCGCCGCAGCGGCTTTCCTTGCCATTAAAAACGGGCATCAAGCAGCCTTGATGGCACCTACGGAAATTCTGGCAGAGCAGCACTATGCCTCTCTCTCCAAGCTCCTGACGCCCTTGGGCGTTTCCGTAAGCCTGCTCACCGGCTCCCTGACCCCCAAGCAAAAACGGGTAACCCGGGAAGAAATCGAAGCCGGCAAGACGGATCTGGTAATCGGCACCCACGCACTGGTAGCAGATGCCACTGCCTTTTCCAATCTGGGCCTTGTGATCGCAGACGAGCAACACCGGTTCGGTGTTGGGCAGCGCTCCCGCCTGTCTGCCAAGGGCAGCGACCCGCACCTGCTGGTGATGTCCGCCACCCCCATTCCCCGGACCCTGGCGCTGCTGATGTACGGCGATCTGGAGGTGTCTATCCTGGACGAGCTGCCCCCGGGCAGAGAGAAGGTTGATACCTTCCTTGTAAACGAAAGCTATCGTGCCCGGATCAATGCCTTTATTCGCAAGCAGGTGACGGAAGGTCACCAGTGCTTTGTGGTCTGTCCGGCGGTGGAGGAAAACGGAGATCTGGACCTGAAAGCGGCCACCGTTTGGGCAGAAACCTTGCAAAAGACAGTCTTTCCTGACCTTCGGATTGCCCTTTTGCACGGACAAATGAAGGGTGCGGAAAAGGAAGCGGTGATGTCCGGCTTTGCCGCAGGGGGCGCAGATGTGCTGGTTGCTACCACCGTGATTGAAGTTGGCGTGGATGTACCAAATGCCACCTTAATGGTGATCGAGGATGCAGACCGGTTCGGTCTTTCCCAGCTCCACCAGCTCCGGGGCCGGGTAGGCCGGGGTCAGGCAAAAAGCTACTGCATCTTAACCTCACACAATAAAAATGCCGAAACCAATCAGCGGATGAAGGCCTTCTGCAAAACCAACGACGGCTTTCAGATCGCAGAGGAAGATCTGCGCTTACGGGGGCCCGGCGATTTCTTCGGAAGCCGTCAGTCGGGACTTCCGGTGTTCCGGGTGGCTAATCTGAATTTGGACCTGCAGACCCTGAAAACCGCCCAAGCCGCATCGGTAGAATGGATCGAGACACACGGCACTGCTCAAACCCCGGAGGCAGAATCCCTCCGTAACCGGATCGGCGAGCTGTTCCGCAGAGCGCAAGGCACAATGAATTGATTTAGAATTTGTAGGGGCGGATATTATCCGCCCGCGGGCGGCAGATTGCCGCCCCTACCATACCTGATTTGCCAAAAAAGCACCGCCGCAGCGGTGCTTTTCTTATTCTTCACTCTTTTTTTCTGCGTTGAGTTCATCGACCACGATGTCCGAGTAGGGGTTGACGATCACTGTGCGGTAGGTATGGTAAATGACCATACCCGGCTTGCCGCCGGGGGTCCTTTTCACCTGACGGACCGGGGTTACATCCACGGGGATATTCTGTCCACCGGTAGACTCTGCATAGTAAGCTGCCAGCTGTGCCGCCTGGGTCACTGTGTCATCCGGAGGCGTCGTGCCGCCGCAGGAGATGATCACGTGACTGCCGTGGACTTTTTGCGCGTGGAGCCACAGGTCGTCCTTCCGAGCAGATTTGAAGGTCAGTTCGTCATTTTGGTGGTTATTTCTGCCCACATAAATGGGATAGCCGTTGGTAGACTCGAACCGCAGCGGAGGAAGCTTTGCCTGCTTCATCTTCCGCTTTCCTGCCTCCGGACGAAGATAGCCACCCTCCTGCAGCTCCTTGCGGATCTCCTCCAGTTCCCCATCGGAATCCGCCCGGCTTAGCTCCTCCAGCACACTTTGCAGATAGGAAAGCTCCTGCTCGCCCAGCTCGATCTGGCGGGTCAGTTCTTTTTCCGCATTTTTCATACGGGTATAATCCTTATAAAATTTCGCCGCATTCTGCTGGGGAGACAGCAGGGGCGACAGGGGCACTTCGATGGTCGCCATGTTCTCATCGTAAAAATCCTCCACGGTCACACTGGTCTGACCCTTTTGGATGCGGTGAATATTGGCTGTGAGAATATCTCCAAGCTGGCGCAGCCGCTCCCGGTCGTAGGTGGCGGAAAGCTCCTTTTCCTGAATAGCAAGCTTCCGCTGCAGCCGCTGGCATAAATTGCTGACGGTTTTCCGCACCGCCTGACTTTTCTGGCGCATGGCATCCTTCCGATCCCGGAGAATATAGAAGCTATCCAGCAGCGCCCCAAAGGAGTCTGCCTGCCGGCATTCCCCATACTGGTGGATCGGGCAGAAGGCGAACTGCTTAGGTGTGCCATCCGGCAGAGCGTAATAGTAAGGGGCAGGGCGGGTCAGATGCTCCCGGAAAAACAGCTGCAGCTTTTCTTCAACAGCAGCAAGGTCTGCCCCTTCCAACCGGGCATCCGGATCTCCCGCCGCAAACAGGGCGGCTTCTCGACAAACCAGAGGAGAAAGACCCCCAAAGCAATCCATCAGCCGGTCTGCCAGAACATCTGCACCGGGTGCCCTCAATAGGTTTACATAATTTTCGTCTTGTCTGGGGTCAGCCTTTGCAATTGCCTCCGGCTGCTGATAATACATTCCCGGCAGCGCAGGGCGCTTGGCGGTTTCGTCCAGACCTACCCGGCGCAGACAGTCGATGATCCGTCCGTCCGGACCTAACAGATATAAATTGCAGGTTCTGCCCATCAGCTCCGCCACCAGCTTCTTTTGCACCGGGTCGCCCATTTCGTCTATGCAGTCAAAGGCAAAGCTGGCGCAGCGCTCCATCGGCAGCTGGGAAATTTCCCGCAGCCGGGCACCGGACAGGTGCTTACGCAGGAGCATACAAAACATAGGCGGCTGAGCAGGATTTTCCGGATTTGCTTCCGTCAGGTGCAGACGGGGGGCAGCAGGAGAAGCTACGATCATCAGTTTTTGCCTGCCCTCCTGACACTTCAGGTGCAAAATCACCGTATCCCGGCTGGGCTGGTGGATCTTCTCTACCCGCGCGCCGGCAGTTTTCTCCCGGATCTCATCCAGCACAGCCCCTAAGAAAAACGCATCAAATGCCATAATAAGCCTCCATACAGATCAAAAACAGCTCATTGACCCGCTCCTTCCGCCCCAGCAGATACAGCGCACCGAACAAAGTCTCCAGACCGGTAGCCTTCTGATACTCCTGAGGGGTGGCAGACTTGGGCGCTGCGTGGGTGTGGGCATTTTTGCCCCGACGGAAATAGGCAAGCTCCTCCTCCGTCAGGTGGGGCTTTAGCTTGTCCGCAAACTTGGCTTGGGTAGGCGCTTTTACCAGTGCCACTGTATCCTTGTGGAGCTTCAGCACAGTCTGATCGCCCTTTGCGCACAGATAGGTACGGCAAAGCAGCTCATAAACACCGTCGCCAATATGGGCCAGTCCCAAATTGGAAATGGCATTGACCTGGGCGGTGGTAAAATTTATTTCAAAAAGGTTTTCCAAAGCTTATCTCCTCGATTCAGTAGCAGTTGGGCGCACAGCCCTGTAAACAGTCCCGTAATAACGCTGCACAGGAGCATCACCGGCAGATAGATCACAAGACCCGGTGTGCCGGTCAGCAATACCGCAACGGTCATTTGTCCGATGCTGTGGGCGATCGCCCCCAGACATCCGGCGACCCAGAGCTGTTTTTCGGTTAAGATCCTTTTCAGGCAAAGGGCAGTCAGCCAGGCAAGCAAGCCGCCGGCAGCGGAATAAAAAATCGTGCTAAACTGACCGGAAAAGACCGCGCCCAGAAAGACGCGCACGAACAGGATCGCTGCTGCCTCTTTTCCGCCCAGCAGAAACACCGCAAACACCGTAATAATGTTGCTCAAACCCAGCTTGATGCCGGGGATCGGCACAAGGGCGGGAATCTGGGCTTCCACCATAAAGATGGTTAAAGCAATGGCGGTCAAAAGTGCCATTAAGGTTAATTTCCGAATTTTCAAACCACCACCGCCTTCCGGGAATATGGTAACAAAAATTTTTAAAACTGTCAAATTTCAGTTTATCGAACAGATATACCGTAGGGCGGGGGCTTGCTCCCGCCGCCAATGACCGAGCGTTTTCAACGGCGGGAGCAAGCCCCCGCCCTACAATGGGTGTTCGTCAAACAGAAATTTGCCGTTTACAGGTAAAAGCGGCGGGGCTGTCCCCGCCGCTTTCGGCAATTCTTATAAAGAGAGGGAATTACAGACAAATGCGCCTTTTGGATCAATCATCCCAGTCCTTGTCTATGTCAAGGATCTTTCCGAATTCTGCGCAGATCTCATAGACATACTCTACGCCGTCCTTTGTAAATTCCACTTCGTAGCGATGGTCTTCCCGGTCAAATTCAACACTCAGGAATTTCACATCGTCGCGTGTAAAGCCTTCGTGCTCCAGTGCAATTTGCTCGGCTTCCTCCTTCGCAATTTGCGTCTGGGGCAGCGCTGTACGATCATGCTCTGTTTCTAATTTCAGAATTTCTCCCGTCTTCTCACTGATCTCATAGGCGTAGTAGTATTCCCCGTGCCGGAAGTCCACATCGTAATGAACCACACCGCTATCGGTATCCTGTCTGGCGTGGAGATGTTGTACTTCTTCATTGGTAACCCCTGCATTTTTGAATGCCACTTCTATTGCTGACTGCTTGGTAAGGGGCAGCAGAAGGGCAGTGTCCTGTGTATCAGTTACAGGGATTGTCTGTGTGGGAACTGTCTGTGTGGGAGTTGTTTGCCCTGCAGGCATCGACCCACCAATGTCAGCAAGCTGACAACCGGCAAATACCAGCAGGAGCAATGTTACAGCCAGTAAAAGGGCTAACTTCTTCATAATGTTCCTCCTCTTTAGTAACCGACGATTAAATCGTCGGTTACTTCATTGCTTGTCGGTTGTGCGGGATTTTGCGGGGATCTTACTTAAAGTAGCGCTCCAGCAGGCCCTTCTCGTCCTCACAAACTCCGCTTTGCTGCGTCCGCCTTTCGGCGAACATCCGCACGCTTCGTTGCTCGTCCTCTCCGAATCAAACCCACTTCGTTGGGCTTTGATTCGGTTGCGGATTACTTGAAATATCTTTCAAGCAATCCTTTCAGTGCCTTGCCGTGGCGAGCCTCGTCCCGGGCCATTTCGTGAACGGTGTCGTGGATGGCATCCAGACCGTTCTTCTTTGCACAGATAGCCAGGTCGGTCTTGCCCTGGGTCGCGCCGAACTCACAGTCTACACGCCAAGCCAGGTTCTCCTTGGTGGTAGCTTTCATATTGGGCTCCAGATCCTCACCCAGCAGCTCTGCAAACTTGGCTGCGTGCTCTGCTTCTTCCCAAGCTGCCTTCTCCCAGTACAGACCAATCTCGGGGTAGCCTTCACGATGGGCGATCCGAGCCATGCACAGGTACATACCCACCTCGCTGCACTCGCCGTTGAAGTTGGCCATCAGCTGCTCGAAGATGTACTTCTTATCCTCGTCAGAGATGTCGGGATTGTTCTTAACGGTCTTAGCATAGATGCCATACTCGTGCTCGGCAGCCAGCTTCATATCACCGGCCTGCTCCACAAACTTGGAAGCGGGGACCTTACATACGGGGCACTTAAAATCAGCTGCCAATTCATCGGCAGTGTGAACATAACCGCAAACGGCACAAACGAACTTTTTCATAGTATTTCCTCCAAAATTTTGTTTTATGATATCTTTTATTCGATTGATTAGGCTTCTTCTTCAAACTGGTCCGGACCTACACTGCACAGAGGGCACTCGTAATCTTCCGGAAGCGCATCGCCTTCATAGACGAAACCGCAAACGGTGCAAACAAATTTTTTCATATTGTTTCACCACCTTTCTGAGATTTTTCGAAACAGGCTTTACATTGACCGGTGAAACTGAGCTGACAGTCTGCCACCCGACCGCCGCTGCAAAGCTCTGCCGTGCCGGTGAGAGCTGGGGGAATCTGCATTTCCGTCAGATCGGTCACCGCAGTACATTCATTGCAAATAAAGTGGATATGGGGTTCTGTATTGCCGTCAAACCGTTCCACACCGTGGACCGTGGCGATACAGCTGGCAAGTCCCTGCTTGCAAAACAGATTTAAATTCCGGTAGACCGTTCCCAGAGAAAGATCCGGGATCTCCGGCTTCAGTCCGGTAAAAACCATTTCTGCCGAAGGATGGTCTGTGGTGTTTTGCAGATAAGAGAGGATCGCATCTCTTTTCCGAAAGTGCTTTGTGACTGCCTCCATCGTTTCACCTCCTAGATAAGAATAATTCTTATTTACAAGAAGAATATATCACACCGTTTTCTATTTGTCAATAAGAATTATTCTTATTTAGAAAAATTTTTTAATTACACTATATTCCTGTTTATCGAACTATTGTATCGTAGGGCGGGGGCTTGCTCCCGCCGCTAAAAAGCTCAGTTATCGACGGCGGGGCCCCCGCCCTACAATAGCCAACCGATAAAAGGAAATTTGTTTTCTTGATTTTTGGTATTATGTATTATATTATAATGTATATAATAAAAACATTGGAGGGATGACACTTGGCAGACAAATTATCCGGCAGCCGCGGTTGCCTTTTAGGCTTGGCAGTGGGCGATGCTATGGGTGTCCCGGTGGACAAAATATCCCTTGCAGAAATTTACGAAAACTACGGTCCGAACGGTCTGTTGGGCTACGACCTGACAAACGGCAACGCAGAGGTTTCCTCCTATACCCAGATCGCTGCCTTCACCGGCAATGGCATTTTGCTGGGCGTTGCCAGGGGAAAGCAGGACCTGATCCCCTATATCACCGTTGCCCTGCGGGAATGGGCACGCAATCAGAATTTTCATCGGGACCCGGAGATCAGCCGCTGCTGGGTGGCAAAGCCCAAATGCCTGCGGCTGCATAACAACCGGGACGCCCGCTTGCTGGACGCCTTGCGGCCTGAAGTCTTGGGCTCTCCGGACGCACCCACCAATCTGAACAACTCTCCCGGCGTGCTGACCGAGGCGATCCCGCTTGCACTGTTTGCTTATGGACACCAAATAAGCCAAAGCGACCTTGCCACCCTTGCGGTCCACTCTGCTGCCCTGACCCACGGGCATCCGGAAACCTTCCTGTCCGTAGCCGTGCTGGCAGTGTGCCTTTTGGGAATTCTTTCTGACCCGGGCGCAGCTGTGGAGAACCACATCCGTCAGGCGGCACAGTCCGTTCAAGCACAATACGGCATTGCCTTTTCTGCTGCGGCAGAGCGGCTTGCCGCCCGGATCGAACGGGCCATTGAAATGGCACTGGACGATCGGTTCGAGACCAGAGTGGAAATGGAGCGTTTGAATTGCGCCACCGCCGCCGACTGTCTTGCCGGCAGTGTTTATGCTTGTATGACAAGTCTGGGTGATTTTGACAACGCCCTCATTACTGCCGTGAACCATTCCGGAGCCAGCGCTGCGGTAGGCGCAGTGACCGGTGCGCTGATGGGCGCAAAGCTGGGCGCCGATGCCCTTCCGGACTTTTATCTGGAATCTTTGGTGTGCGCACCGGAGCTGGAAGTGCTGTCTAGTGACCTGCTGCAAAGTAAAGTCACCTCTGTTCTTTTTGATGATGCCTGGGATCACAAGTATATCCAGGGACTTCCCCCTGAAAAATGACAGAGGGCACAAAATCCGCCAACCGTCAAAATGCGATTGCGGACAAACTATCAAGGGGTTTCCTAAGGGGAGTCCGAGGACCATACGGGAGGTCCTCGGCGACTCTTTGCATACTTTCTCGTCGGTGAGAAAGTATGATATTCCCAAGGCTTATAGAAAATGCATTTTGACTTACGGCGCAACTCGCCCGCTACCGTATCCATATACGCCAACGCGTGCGAGTTGCTTGTCTTGGCGGCTTTATTGCCCTCTGTCAAACTGTGGGTATTCTCACAGCCTAAAAAATATAATTATTTTCTGAAAACCCCTTGCAAAATGAAAATTTGGTGTTATAATACCAGTGTAAGTATTGACGATCGAAAGAGAGGGGTCCACCCCTCTCTTTTATTTGTGCTTTGAAAAAGGAGTAGTAGGCATTGAAAATTACCGAACAAGTAGAAGCATTTGCCAAGCCTGTGGTGGAAGAAAAGGGCTGCACCCTTTGGGATGTGGAATATGTGCGGGAAGGCTCTGAGCGTTACCTGCGGCTCTACATCGATAAAGAAGGCGGTGTGGACATTTCCGACTGCGAGGCAGTCCACCGTGCCATCGACCCTATTTTGGACGAAAAAGACCCCATTGCAGAAAGCTATCATTTCGAGGTCTGCTCTGCAGGACTGGAACGGGCACTGAAGCGCCCAGCTGATTTCCAGCAGTTTATGGGCAGTCCTATTCTGGTAAAGCTCTACCGCCCCAGAAACGGACTGAAGGAATTTCCCGGTATTTTGCGTGGCTATGAGGACGGCTGTGTCACTGTAGAAGCAGGCAAGGAAACCATCACCTTTACAAAATCCGAAGTCGCCCTGGTGCGCCTTTGTGTAGAATTCTAAAATAAAAAATATTAAATACAAAACAAGCCTTGCCCCAATCTTGTTTGAGAAGGAGATTGCCACGGACCTTCGGTCCTCGCAATGACAGGTCAAACGGGATGTGTGGTAGGCGAAGGAGGAAACAAAACTATGGCTAGAGGAAAGAAGCAGGCAGAAGCACCGAAGATCGATATCGGTGCAGAGATCTTTGCAAGCCTGCGGGATCTGGAAAAGCTCAAGGGCATTCCTGTAGAGTATATGGTAGAGCGGCTGAAGCAGGCGCTGACCAATGCCTACCGGAAGGACCGGGAGGACAATCGGGACATCCCTGCTGAAAATGTGGTGGTAGACCTGAGCGAAAAGGGTCTTTCTATGCATCTGGTAAAGACTGCTGTTGAGGAAGTGGAGGACTCCGCTGTGGAGATCCACATTGACGCAGCCCGGAATATGAATCCTGATATTCAGGTGGGCGAGACCGTCACCATCGACGTTGACATTCAGAAATTTGGTCGCATCGCTGCCCAGACTGCCAAGCAGGTGGTCATTCAGGGCATCCGCGAGGCAGAGCGTGGCGCAATCTACGAAAGCTATTCCTCCAAGAGTCAGGAATTGCTCACCGGTACTGTGCTGCGGGTCGATCCCTCCGGCGATGTGTTTGTCCAGGTAGGTCAGGGTAGCGACCAGCATAATGCTGTCCTTCGCACCAGCGAGCAGATCCCCGGCGAAAGCTACGAGCCCGGCAACTTGATCCGGGTGTATGTGCTGGAGGCCCGTCAGTCTGCCAAGGCAACCAATGTTTACGTATCCCGGACCCACCCCAATGTGGTCCGCCGTCTGTTTGAGCTGGAGACTCCGGAAATTGCCGACGGTCAGGTGGAGATCCGCAACATTGCCCGTGAGGCAGGCAGCCGCAGCAAGATCGCTGTCCGCGCCGCTATGGAAAATGTTGATCCCGTCGGCGCTTGCGTCGGTCCCAGAGGTGGCCGTGTTGGTGCTGTTGTGGAAGAGCTGCGGGGTGAGAAGATCGACATCGTGGTCTGGAGCGAAGATCCCTGCGAGTATGTGAAGGCTGCTCTGAGTCCTGCGGATGTGGTGTCTGTGACCCTGATCCCCGGTCAGAAGGCCTGCCGTGTCATTGTTCCCGACGACCAGCTGAGCCTTGCCATCGGCAAGGAAGGTCAGAACGCCCGTCTGGCTGCCCGCCTGACCGGCTATAAAATTGACATTAAACCTGAATCCCAGGCAGAAGAATAAAAACTATGTCATTGCGAACCAGTGCGCACACTGGTGTGGCAATCCCCCGGACATTCCGGAAACTTAAGGAGTTTGCCACGTCGCTTCGCTCCTCGCAATGACAGAAAAAAGGAGGCGCAGCCAATATGCAAAAGAAGATCCCCCAGCGGCAGTGTATGGGCTGCCGTGAGCGGAAAGAAAAGCGGGCGCTGATCCGGGTGGTCCGCTGCACAGACGGACAGGTCCAGCTGGATTTCAGTGGCAAGCTCAACGGACGGGGCGCATATCTGTGCCCGGACCCGGAATGCCTGAAAAAGGCACAGAAGGCAAAGAGTCTGGAGCGGAGTCTGGAAGTCCCCATACCCGATGAAGTCTACGAACGGCTTCATAAGGAAATGGAGGGAAGCGTCCGTGGATAAAGCCCTCAATTATATGTCCCTGGCACGGAAAGCGGGACTGATCGAGCTGGGTGAAGAGCCCGCCGGCGCTGCTGCCCGCTCTCAGCACGCTCGCCTGATCGTAGTGGCAAGCGATGCCTCGGACCATACCTGGCGCAGAGCCAAAAGCTTTGTAGCAGGTACGGACCAGCAATGTATTAAAGTTCCCTTCACCAAGGATCAGCTTGGTATTGCCATTGGCAGAACAAGTCTGGCCCTGGCCGCATTTACCGACCCGGCACTGGCACTTGCTTTTGTAAAGGCACTGCCTCAGCCGGACACAGCCGTTCTGGAAAGTCTGGATAAGCGCACCAAGCGCATCCAGAGCCGGCAGAAGGAAGCAAGAGTCCATGCCCGTAACAAGGCAAAGGGCAAGACCCGTTCGGTAAGCGGCAGGAAAAAGGAAGATTGATTTCGGAGGTGCGTATATGAGTTTAGTGAAGTATCGATTGAAAGAGGTGGCAGCCGATTTCGGCGTTGCCCCCAAGGAAATTGCGCAGATTATGGAGGCTTTCTTTGAAAAGCCCAAGTCCAACACCCAGGTCCTCACCGAGGAGGAGCTGAATGTTATTTTTGATGTGATGACCCAGAAGCATCCCATTGCAGATCTGTCTGTGGTGTTTGCAGTCCAGCCTGCACCCAAGGCTGCGCCCAAGGTAGAGGAAGCACCCAAGCAGGAGGAGAAGCCGGAAGCAAAACCGGAGAAAGCTCCCGAAAAGGCTGCTGTTCCCGCCGCACAGAATTCTCCCAAGAAGGCAGAATCCCCCAAGCCTGCAAAGCCCGCTGAGCCGGAGCGCCGTCGGGAGCGCCGGGTGGTCGACACCTCTGCGGTGCAGGTCAACGCTAACCGGTTTGATGACCGGGTGGACGATCTGATCTCCGAGCGCGTCCAGAATTATCGGGGCGGCAAGCAGCGCATTGGCGGCAAAAAGGGTCAGCAGCAGAATAAGAAGGATAACAAGTTCAAGGGCAATAAGGCCCGCAACGAGGAGCAGGAGAAGCTTCGCCGTCTGCAGATGGAGGTTGCTCGGAAAGCGCCCGTTACCGTTAAGATCCCTGAGGAGATCACCGTTGGTGAGCTGGCTTCCCGGATGAAGAAAACTGCCGGCGAGGTCATTAAATGCCTGATGAAAAACGGTGTTCTGGCTGCCATCAACCAGACAATCGACTTTGATACTGCCGAGTTTGTGGCTACTGAGTTTGGCTGCAAGGTGGAAAAGGAAATTACTGTTACCATCGAGGAGCGGATCTTCGAGGATCACGAGGATACTGCAGAAGAGCTGCAGGAGCGCGCACCTGTTGTGGTGGTTATGGGTCACGTTGACCACGGTAAGACTTCCACCCTGGATGCCATCCGGAAAACTGCGGTCACTGCCGGTGAGGCTGGCGGTATTACCCAGCACATCGGTGCTTATACTGTGGATGTAAACGGCCGTATGGTCACCTTCCTGGATACCCCCGGTCACGCAGCATTTACTTCTATGCGTGCTCGCGGTGCTAAGAGTACCGATATCGCCATTCTGGTGGTTGCTGCCGACGACGGCATTATGCCCCAGACCATCGAGTCCATCAACCATGCAAAGGCTGCAGAAGTGCCCATCATCGTTGCCATCAACAAAATGGATAAGCCGGAGGCAAACCCCGAGCGGATCAAGCAGCAGCTGACTGAGCACGAGCTGATCTGCGAAGAGTGGGGCGGCGATACCATCATCGTTCCCATCTCCGCTAAGACCGGTGCAGGTCTGGACGACCTGCTGGAAATGGTTCTGCTCACTGCTGAAGTGCAGGAGCTGAAGGCCAACCCCAACCGCCGGGCAAAGGGTACTGTTATCGAAGCCCGTCTGGATAAGACCCGCGGTCCTATTGCTACTTTGCTTGTTCAGAACGGCACACTTAATCAGGGCGACATCGTCATTGCCGGTACTGCCGTGGGCCGTGTCCGTGTGATGACCAACGATAAGGGTCGTACCGTTAAGAGCGCCGGTCCTTCCGTGCCGGTTGAGATCACCGGTCTTGCAGAAGTTCCCGCCCCCGGTGACGAGTTCAACGCCGTCGTTTACGAGCGTATGGCCCGTGAGCTGGTGGAGCAGCGGAAGCAGGCTGCAAAGGATGCCGCTGCCAATGCAATGCAGAAGGTCACTTTGGATAATCTGTTTGCCAAGATGCAGGAGGGCGAAATGAAGGAGCTGTCCCTGATCGTTAAGGCTGACGTGCAGGGTTCTGCGGAAGCGGTTAAGGCTTCTCTGGAGAAGATCTCCAACGAGGAGGTCCGTGTCCGGGTCATCCACACCGGTGTTGGCGCCATCAACGAAAGCGATATTCTGCTTGCTTCCACTGCCGGCGCGATCATCGTTGGCTTTAATGTTCGTCCCGATGCAGGCGCACAGGCAAGTGCCCAGCGTACCGCCGTGGATATGCGGTTCTACCGGGTCATTTACGATGCCATCGACGAGATCGAGTCTGCAATGAAGGGTATGCTTGCTCCCAAGTTTGAGGAAGCTGTCATCGGTCATGCCGAGGTCCGTATGACCTATAAGGTCTCTGCCATCGGTACAATTGCCGGTTGTATGGTCAAGGACGGCAAGGTTTCCCGGGATGCACAGGTTCGTGTGCTCCGTGACAACATCGTCATTCACGAGGGCGAGGTAGGCTCTCTGCAGCGGTTTAAGGACGCTGCCAAGGAAGTCACTGCCGGCTATGAGTGCGGTATGAGCATCCTGAAGTTTAACGACATCAAGGAAGGCGACGTCTTCGAGTGCTTCGTTATGGAAGAAGTAAAACGATAAGCAATATTCGCCGTGTCGCGATGCGGCACGGCGAAGCCTGTTTTTTGGGCATCCTAATGTAGGGCGGGGGCTTGCTCCCGCCGCTATTGGCCCACAGCTTTTTTCGGCGGGAGCAAGCCCCCGCCCTACAGTCTGAACTATAGGAGGATGTAACTATGGCATCCAATCGAATTGGTCGAATCAACGAAGAGATTCAAAAGGAATTGGCTTCTCTGATCCGCAATCTGAAAGATCCCAGAGTGCAGGACACCATGATCTCCATTACCCATGTGGAGACCACCCCGGACCTGCGCTATGCAAAAATTTACGCCAGCTTCCTGCAGGAGGAAAAGGCAAGTGACGCCCTGAAGGGACTGAAATCCGCCTCCGGCTATCTGCGCCGGGAGCTGGGTCGCAGCCTGAATCTTCGGTATACCCCGGAGCTGCAATGGGCGCTGGACGACTCCATCACCTACGGTGCAAAAATGCTCAAGCTCATTAACTCTTTAGAGGTAGAAAGCGATGACGAAACTGACGCGCAGTGAAACCGCACATTTTCTTTTGGAGCGGGATAACTTTGCCATTGTCACCCATCGCCGTCCGGACGGTGATACCCTGGGCTGCGCAGCGCTGCTGTGCCTGGGTCTGCGGCAATTGGAAAAAACAGCTTATGTGCTTCACAATCCAGAGGTTACGGAAAAATATTCTCCCCTGCTTGCCGGTCTGACAAAAGCTGCACCTGCAGCAAATGACACACTGGTTGCGGTGGATGTGGCATCTGCCAATATGCTGGGAGCGCACTTTGCCTGCTTAGAGGGTAAGATCCTTCTGCGGATTGACCACCACGGCTCTGCCACCAGCTTTACGGAATATGAACTGGTAGACCCGGATGCCGCCGCCTGCGGCGAAGTGATCTACGATGTGCTGAGGGAAATGGGCGCAAAGCTGGATACACCCATGGCTACCGCCCTTTATACCGCTGTGTCCACCGACACCGGCTGCTTCCGCTATGCCAACACCACCGCCAACACCCTGCGGGTGGCGGCGGACTGTGTAGAGGCAGGTGCGGATACCTTCTCTATGAATCAGGCATATTTTGAAACAAATTCTCTGGGCAGACTGCGGCTGCAGGGCTGGCTGGTGGAAAACGCCCTGTTCCTGCAGGATGGTAAAGTGGTGATCTGCGCCTTGCCCCTTGCAAAGGAACAGGAGCTGGGACTGACCGAAGATGACTTGGAGAATATCTCCGGCTTCCCCCGCTCCATTGCCGGGGTGAAAATTGCTGCCACCTTGCGGCAAGAGCCGGATGGCAAGATCAAAATGTCTGTGCGGGCAGTGCCCGGTTGCGATGCAGCAGCCATCTGTCAGAACTTCGGCGGTGGCGGACATAAAGGCGCAGCGGGCGCGAGTATGGATATGACGATGAACGAGGCGGTTGAAGCAGTTAAAGCGGCTATGCCAAAGCTATAGTAGGGGCGGCTATTAGCCGCCCGCTGAGAATGTATGTAGTCGTAGAACGGGCGGCTATTAGCCGCCCCTACGTTGGGGTATACCAAAATATGAATGGAATTGTAATTGTTGATAAGCCGGAAGGCTGGACCAGTCAGGATGTGACGGCAAAGCTCCGAGGCGTTTTTCAGACCCGGCGCATCGGTCACGGGGGTACATTAGACCCGATGGCAACCGGCGTTCTGCCGGTGTTTGTGGGCAGAGCCACCCGAGGCGTGGAGTTTTTTGAGCACGCGGAAAAAGCCTATGAAGCCACCTTGCAATTAGGATTAACCACCGACACAGAGGATGTAACCGGAGAAATTCTGCTAAAGCAGGATGTGGATGTGACCCGGGAGCAGTTTCTGGCTGTTTTGGAAAATTTCCGGGGCGATATCCAGCAGATCCCACCTATGTATTCGGCACTGAAAATAAATGGTCAAAAGCTGTGCGACCTTGCCCGGAAGGGTAAGGAAGTGGAGCGCAAGCCCCGTGCTATTACCATTCACAAGCTGGAGTGTCTGGAGTTTTCCGGAGAAACCGCAAAGCTGTATGTCCATTGCTCCAAAGGCACTTATATCCGCACACTTTGCAAAGATATTGGCGCAGCCCTTGGCTGCGGTGGCTGTATGGCATCACTGCGTCGGGTCAGTGCAGGCGCATATACCATAGACGAGGCTGTGCCCTTGGCAGAGCTGATTGAAGCGGACGACCCCCAGAAATATCTGAGGGGCGTGGATACAATGTTCTCAGAATACCCCGCTGTCACTTTGACCGAAAAGCAGGAACTACGCTGCCGCAATGGAAACCCCTTTTCTGTGAATATGAACGACGGTACATACCGGGCATATAGCCAAACAGGCGAATTTTTAATGCTGGCAAAGATTGAGTCCGGCGTTATGTCAACCACCAAAAGCTTCTTTGAGGTGTAAACAACGCAATGTAGGGCGGGGGCTTGCTCCCGCCGCAAACAACCGAGCTTTTAACGGCGGGAGCAAGCCCCCGCCCTACAAAAATTATTGTAGGTAATTCTTATGAAAGAAAAAGTAATTTATGCCCTGGGTTTTTTTGACGGGGTGCATCTGGGACATCAGGCGCTGCTGACCGCTTGCCGCCGCCTGGCAAAGGAAAACGGCTGCAAGGCAGGTGTGGTGACCTTTACCTCCCATCCGGACACCCTGGTTTCCGGCAAAACACCCCCTCTGATCAATACCCCCGAGGACCGAAAGGAACTGCTTACCGGCTGCTTTTCTATGGACTGTGTGCTGGAATTTCCCTTTGACCGGGAGCTGATGAACACCCACTGGTCTGTATTTTTGCATGCGCTGGTGGATCTGGGCGCGGCAGGCTTTGTCTGCGGCAGCGATTTCCGATTTGGTGCAGGCGGACTGGGAACAGCAAAAAAGCTAAATGCCTTTTGCAACAAGCGGGATCTGCCCTGTGCGATCATTCCCCAGCAGCAGCTTGACGGCATCCGGGTTTCCTCTTCCCATATCCGCCAGCTTTTGGAAAATGGCGAAATGGCACAGGCGGTGCGCTTTTTAGGTCACCCCCACATTCTCACCGGGACTGTGATCTCCGGACGGAAGCTGGGTCGGACACTGGGCATTCCCACTGCAAACATTGCTCTGCCGGAGGGCGTGATCTGCCCCAAGCACGGAGTTTACGCCTGCAAGGCGATCGTAGACAACAAGGAATATCTGGCGGTTACCAACATTGGAAACCGTCCCACAGTGGGGGGTCGCCATACCACTGTTGAGCCCTGGCTGCTGGATTTTGAGGGAGATCTGTACGGAAAGACCCTGGTCTTAACCTTTTATGATTTCATTCGTCCGGAGCAAACCTTCCCTTCTTTGGACGCTTTACGGGAAGAAATCCAGAAAAATGCCGCAAAAACGCAGGAATTTTTCGAAAAAACCTGAAATTTTCTCTTTACAATTGGAAAAACTTATGATAAGATAGTCGGGCTGGCTATGGCCAGACGAAAT
>JAZQDL010000078.1:0-23548 GCA_045546835.1 Faecousia sp. | reverse complement strand
GGCAAGATCGTTGTTGCTTACTCCAAGACCGGTGAGCCTGTTACCTGTGAGGATCTGGATGTTGCCGGCGCTATGACCGCTTGGATGCGTAACGCCATCAACCCCACCATGTGCTACTCCGTGGAGCATCAGCCCGTTCTGATCCACGCCGGTCCTTTCGCAAACATCGCTATTGGTCAGTCCTCTGTTATTGCAGACCGTCTGGCTCTGAAGCTGTTTGACTACCATGTTACCGAGTCTGGCTTCGCTGCTGACATCGGCTTCGAGAAGTTCTGGAACGTTAAGACCCGCCTGTCTGGCCTGACCCCCAACGTTTCCGTTCTGGTTGCTACCGTCCGTTCTCTTAAGATGCACGGCGGCGGCCCCAAGGTTACCCCCGGCGCACCCCTGCCTCAGGAGTACAAGGAAGAGAACCTGGAGCTGCTGGAGAAGGGTACATGTAACCTGTTCCACCATGTCAACACCATTCTCAAGTCCGGCATTACTCCCGTTGTTTGTATCAACCGCTTCTACACCGATACCGATGCAGAAATCGCTCTGCTGAAGAAGCTGTGTGCTGATCGCGGCATCCGCTGCGCTGAGTCTAACCACTGGCGTTACGGCGGCGAAGGCGCTGCTGAGCTGGCTGAAGTTGTTGTGGAAGCTTGTGAAAGCAAGAACGAAGTTAAGTTCCTGTACGATCTGGATATGCCTCTGCGTCAGCGCGTCGAGCTGATCGCTAAGGAAGTTTACGGTGCTGACGGTGTTACCTGGCTGCCTCTGGCTACTGAGAAGGCTGAGCGCTTTGAGAAGGATCCCAAGTACGCTGACTACTGCACAATGATGGTTAAGACCCACCTGTCTCTGTCCGATGACCCCACTAAGAAGGGCGTTCCCACCGGCTGGAAGCTGACCATCCGTGACATTCTGGAGTACGGCGGCGCTAAGTTCCTGTGCCCCATGGCTGGTACCATCTCCATGATGCCCGGTACTGCTGCTGACCCCGCATACCGCCGCGTTGATGTGGACGTGGAAACCGGTAAGGTCTCCGGCCTGTTCTAATTACTTACCATAAAAGCACAGGCGGGAACCCGCCTGTGCTTTCGTGGCGTTTAACAGATACCCCAATGTAGGGCGGGGGCTTGCTCCCGCCGTGAATGAATATCTATTCAATATTATCTTTTCTCTCTTATCTATTATCTACCGAAAAGTTACCCAACAAAAGCCATTCTTTAGATAATAGATAATAAAGAATAGAGAATAAATAATAAATATTTTGGCGGGAGCAAGCCCCCGCCCTACAAAACAAAAATCAGGAGATAATTACTATGGATATGACAATGGAAACCTGCCGGAAGTTCGTTGAGGTTCTGGCATCTGATGCTCCCGCCCCCGGCGGTGGCGGGGCTGCTGCGCTGGGCGGGGCTATCGGCACTGCCCTGGGCAATATGGTCGGCAGCCTTACTGTTGGCAAGAAGAAATATGCCGAGGTAGAAGCTGAGATCATCGAGTTGAAAGCAAAGTGCGATGCACTGCAGAAAGAACTGCTGGATCAGGTGGAGGCTGACGAAGTAAACTTCCTGCCCCTGGCAAAGGCCTACGGCATCCCCAAGGACGATCCCAACCGGGACGCCGTTATGGAAGAGGCTACCATTATTGCCTGCTCCACCCCCATGAAGATTATGGAGCTGTGCTGCCAAGCTATCGAATACATCGCTGTATTTGCTGCAAAGGGTAGCCGTCTGGCTGTTTCCGATGCTGGCTGCGGCGCTGTTTGCTGCAAGGCTGCTCTGCAGGCCGCTTCCCTTAATGTGTTCATCAACACCAAGACCCTGAAGAACCGGGATGTGGCTGAAGAAATGAACGCCAAGGCACTGGGAATGCTGGCAAAATACGGCGCAATGGCAGACGAGATCTTTAACACCGTAAAATCTGGCTTCGGTGTTTGATCCATTTTGCAATAAAGACCGTAGGGGCGGATACCATCCGCCCGCGGGCGGCTAATAGCCGCCCCTACATTTACATATAAAGGAGAATTGAAACTATGGCAAAGCAATTGCTGGGTAAAGAAGTCAATGAGGCACTGGTTGCTGCACTGCAGGTGCGCACCGCTGCCTTGAAGGAAAAGGGCATCATCCCCACCCTAGGTATTATCCGTCTGGGCGAGAACCCCTCTGACCTAAGCTACGAAAAGGGCGCTACCAAGCGCGCTGAGGAAGTGGGCGTGGCTGTTAAGAACTACATCCTGCCCGAGGATGCTTCCAAGGAAGATGTTCTGAAGGTGATCGACGAAGTAAACGCAGACGCTTCCATTCACGGCGTTCTGATGTTCCGTCCCCTGCCCAAGCACCTGAAGAACGATCAGGATGAGATCTGCAATCGCCTTGCTCCCTGCAAGGATGTGGACTCTATGACCCATATGAGTAATGCCGGCGTGTTCGAAGGTCAGGATCTGGGCTATGCTCCCTGCACCCCCGCCGCCTGTATGGAAATTCTGGACCACTACGGCATCGACTGCAAGGGCAAGAACGCAGTTGTTATCGGCCGCTCTCTGGTGGTGGGCAAGCCTGCCGCTATGATGCTGATGGCAAAGAACGCCACCGTTACCATCTGCCACACCAAGACCGTGAACACCGCTGAAATTTGCAAGAACGCAGACATCATCGTCACCGCTGCCGGTGTGCTCAACTCCCTGACTAAGGACTTTGTCCGGGAAGGCCAGATCGTTATCGATGTTTCTATGAACTGGAATCCCGAGAAGATCACCAGTAAGGGCAAGGGCGGTATGTCCGGCGACTGCGTCTTTGACGAGGTCGAGCCCATTGTGGAAGCCATCACTCCCGTTCCCGGCGGTGTTGGTGCGGTTACCACCACTGTGCTGATGAAGCACGTTGTGGAAGCTGCTGAGAAGATCTAAAAACAATCCCTCCACCGCTAACGCGGTCCCCCTCCCTTTACACAAGGGAGGCAATACTCGCTTACATAACTGGCGAAAAGGTGGGCTACCACCGGGGAGTGTAAGCGCAAACCTATGCCGATCGCCTGGGCAGTCCGATATAACCCTCGGACTGCCCTTTTTACTTAACGAGGTGTGTTATGAAGAAATTAAATCAGTTAGAAGAAAGCAAGTTCTTAAAGGTATTCTTCGCCTTTGTTTCCCTGTGCTTTGTGGTCGCGGCATTTATTATGCCTGATCGCGCCACCGCCTTTTCCGGTCTGTGGAAGATCCTCACCGGCACTTGTAAGATCTCCACCAACTATTTCGCGTTGGGAGGCTTTTCTGCCACCTTCCTGAATATGGGTCTGGTGGGTCTTATCTTCACCGCCCTGTGCTGCCTGCCCGGTGCAAAAGCCAGCAATGTGACCACCTTGGGTGTGCTGCTGACTGTGGGCTTTGGCTCTTGGGGTATCAATGTGCTCAACATCATCCCCACGATTCTGGGCGTTTTCCTGTTCTGCTTAGTTAAGAAGGAAAAGCCCGGTGCAATGGTAAACGCAATGCTGTATTCTACGGGCATTGCGCCCCTGATCTCCGACCTGCTGTTCCGGTATCCCGGTGTAGACTACATCGGCTTTAACGGACTGGGTCTGGGTCTTGCCCTGCTGATCGGTCTGATCATCGGCTTTTTCCTGCCTGCAGGACTTGCCCACGCACCCAATATCCACAAGGGCTATGACCTGTACTCCGCTGCTGTTCCCATCGGCTTCACCGCCTTTTTCCTGCGGTCCGTCCTTTACAATGTGATGCTGGGTGCAAACCCCGGTCAGCTGGGTCTGTCCACAATGGCTGCGCTGGATGTGGTTTCCTGGCCGATGACCAACATTTTCTGCTTTGCAGTGTTCGGTCTGTGCATCGTAGCCGCCCTCCTGATGGGCTGCACCCCCAAAGCATACTGGGAGCTGATGAAGGATTCCGGTCACGGTGTCAGCTTTACTTCTAAGTATGGCAATGCTCCCTTCCTGATGAATGTGGGTATTTTCGGACTGATGATCGTAGGCTATTTCAATCTGGCAGGTGCGATTGACGGCACAAATGTCTGGACCGGTATGACCTTCGGCATCGTGTTCTGTATGCTGGCTACCTGCAACTCCGGCAGCCACCCCAGAAACGTCCTTCCCATTATGGCAGGCTACATCGTCACATCCTTCCTGTTTGGATGGATCGCCGGTCTGCTGGGTGTCCAGAATTACGCCCTGACCATTGGCAGCCAGTCTATTCTCATTGGCCTGTGCTACGCCAACGGCTTAAGTCCCATTACCGGCAAGTACGGCTGGGCACACGGCATGCTGGCAGCGGGTCTGCACTACCTGCTGGTAACAGCCGTTCCGGATATGCACGGCGGCTTCTGCCTGTATAACGGCGGCCTGACCGCAGCACTGATCTGCCTGCTGTTCGTTCCTCAGCTGGAAAAATTCTGCAAAACAAAAGAAGAACGGAAGAAAATTAAAACCAACTAACATACGTTAAAAAATCTGGGCGTGTTGCAAAATGATTGTAACACGCCCCAAAACTATACAACTGTCTACATCCTACGGACGTAGGGGCGGATATTATCCGCCCGCGGACGACTAATAGTCGCCCCTACAGATTCTATCGGACATTTTTTGTATTTTGCAACGCGCCCAGAATTGTTTCGAGGTTGTCAAATTTCTGTTTGACGATTAAACCCATCGTAAGGCGGGGGCTTGCTCCCGCCGTTAAAAAGCTCAGTTATCGACGGCGGGAGCAAGCCCCCGCCCTACAATAGCCAACTGATAAACAGAAATTTGACAGAAAAACGGAGGTGGATTTGAGACCACCTCCGTTTGTTTTATTAAATTTTGCCTGCAGTAAAATCTGCCGGCTTTTCCCCATAGCCGAACTTCCAAAGGATCGCATCTGTAATTCGCTTACAAGCATATCCGTCGCCGTAGGGGTTGACTGCGTTTGCCATTTTAGCATAGGTGGCTTCGTCCCGCAGCAGAAGATTCGCCGTTTCCACGATCTTATCCCTATCCGTTCCGCAAAGGACCACTGTGCCTGCAGCGATCGCCTCCGGGCGCTCTGTTTCGTTACGCAGCACCAGAACCGGCTTGCCCAGGGAGGGCGCTTCCTCCTGAATGCCGCCGGAGTCGGTCATCACCAGATAGCACTTTGCCATCAGGTTGTGCATTTCCCGCACATCCACCGGGGGGATCAAGGACACGCCTGCCACATCCCCCAGATGCTTCTTTGCCGTTTCCTGCACATAGGGACTCAGGTGAACAGGGTACACAACCTTCACACCGGGGTTTTCCTCCACGATCTGCCGAGCCGCTTTCATAATATTCTCCATTGGCTCGCCGTAGTTTTCCCGGCGGTGGGCAGTAAGCAAAATGACCTTATTGTTCTCAAAGTCCAGGGTCTGCAGCTCCTCACCGGCGAATTCATAATCCGGCTGGACTGTGGTTTTCAGGGCATCGATAACCGTGTTGCCTGTGATAAAGATCTCGCCGCGAACCTGCTCTTTTACAAGGCTCTGGGCGTTATTGTCCGTGGGAGAGAAATTCAGCGCAGAGATCTCGCTGACCAGGCAGCGGTTCATCTCCTCAGGGAAGGGAGAGTACATATCGTAGGTTCTCAGGCCCGCTTCCACGTGACCCACAGGGATCTTATGGTAGAAGGCAGCCAGTGCGGAGGCGAAGGTGGTGGAGGTATCTCCGTGGACCAGGATCAGGTCCGGCTTCACTTCCTCCAGTAGTTCATCCAGCTTATCCAGAATACGCACGGTAATGCCCGTAAGGGTCTGCCGGTCGCGCATAATGTCCAGATCGTGATCGCCTTCGATGCCGAAGATCTCCATTACGGAGTCCAGCATCTGCCGGTGCTGTGCGGTCAGGCATACAATACATTCGATCTCCGGTCTGCTCCGAAGCTCCAAAACCAGGGGGCACATTTTAATGGCCTCAGGTCGTGTGCCGAAAATGGTCATAACTTTGATTTTACCCATAAGCTATTCCTTTCTTATTTGGAAAATACGGATTTTACCGTACGGTATACTTTATATGGCAGCGTAGCTTCCATCTGCGCTATGCTTTTATTTTTTTCCTCGATGGTGGCGCACAGCTGTTCAATGTTCTGATTCTGTTCACCCAATGCCTTTTCCAGTGTGGCAACATCGGTGCTGCGCTGGGTCAGGGCGGCTTCCAGTGTGGCAACATCCCTTTCCCGCTGCTTCAGGGCGCTGCCCAAGGAGGCAATGACCTGTTCTTTCTCTCCGCAGACAGGGCCGGTGACATCGGTTTTTGCAATGGGGTTCTTGCCGCCGCCAAGCAGTGCCTCCACTTTTTCTTTCATAGCAGCAGTGCTGCTGATATATTCCTTTACCTGCAAAGGCTCTGTATCCGTCGCCAGGGCTTCGGTCAGCTGCCCTGTCAGCGCCTGGGTATCCCGGAAGTAAATAATATCCCTCCGGTAGCCGATGTCCTGCAAAATATGCGCCATCTTCACTTCATACACGATGGGAATAAAGGGAACGCCCATTGCGATACAGGAGATCATTGCGTGCAAGCGGGTGCAGATCACAAGCTCACAGCCTGCAAGCTCCTCCTTGATGGCGGCAATGTCACCAGTATATACCGTATGCTTTACCCGCGCCTGCTGGGCAACGCCCTCCAGAATTCCCTCCACCACAGCTGTATCCGAGGTGTTTCCGCTGGACAGGCTGAACAGCACCACTTCCCGCTCAGGATTACCTGCCAGATAGGTGTTGATGGATTCCTGCAGGTCGGCGGTATAGCGCTCCATATCCTCGTCGGTTGCATAATTGGGACGCCGGACGGAGATGCCCAGACAGGCTGTCTTTTCTGCTACCGTCCATTGGGACAAAAATGCCAGATCCGCAATGGGACTGATTTCTTTTTCCGGCAACAGCTGCCGGAGCAGCTGTGCCGAGCGCTCGTCTCTGGGGGCAATCACATCCGCTTGACCCATCATTTCTTTAATATCCTGTTGGGTCTTCTCGCTGTAGCTGTCAAACAGGCTAAAGCCCCAGAAGATCACAGCGCCGCCTACAGTCTTTACCGCCTGCACATATTTTTTCCGCTTTGTAAAGTCCCCATTGTCCGGAAAAACATCGCCGCCGATACACATATAAGCATCGAACATATTCTTCTGCAAAAACACATCACATTCCGGCAGCAAATACAGATTGGGAAATTTATTTGCCCAGGCAATCACATCCTCCGGATAATGCTCCAAGAAGGAATAGAACTTACAGCCGGGAAAAAGGCCTGTAACGGTTTCGATAAAAATATCGTCTCCGTAATTGAGGTCATAAAATGCATCCAATAAAATATTCATTGGCGAAACCACCTATATATGAGGTTTATTCTTGTTTCATTCCGTTGAGCTGATAGAGCATATCCAGATAGGAATTTACCATCTGCTCCACACTGAACTGCTGCTTCTGCTGGTCCGTCAGCTGTGCCTTTTGCTGATACCGGGGCAGGTTTTCTGCCATTTCCAGAATCGCATCCACCACTGCTGCCTGATTGGGCATATCCTTCAGCACAGAAACTGCATTCAGCTCCTCGGACTTCAGGGTCACAATATCCGGATAGGGTGTGGGAACCACAATGCAGGATGCTTCCCGCTCTGCCTGCCGGGCATTGCCCACATCGGTGACGATCATAGGCTTATCGCAGTAGATCGCTTCCAGAACCGCATTGCTGCAGCCCTCCTGCATTGTGGGCAGGATAAAGATATCAGCCGTTTCCCGAAGGAACTGACCCATATTCCGGTGGGGGAAATAATCTACCTGAATGATATTATCCTTTGCGGGGGACTTTTTCAGCAGGCTCGTAAACCGGTCGTAATACTCCTGGCTGCCCACATTGCCCACCAGCAGCAGCTTAATGTTGGGGTTGCGCTGGATGATTTTTTCCATTACACCGATCATACCCGCCTGGCCCTTGGAATAATAGAAGGATGCCACAAATGCCATCGTAATATCGGTATCTTTAAGACCCAATGCTTCCCGGGTCAGATTTTCCGGCAATTCCTCTATGGAAAGCTCGTCGAAGCTGATGCCGTTATAGATCGTCTGCACGTTCTGGCACACATTGTCGGTTCTGGCATTAAAGTAGTTTTCCACTGCCTCAGACACGGGAACCACATAATCGGCGTGCTTCATAATTTCTGCCCGCGCCTTAATCTCGCTGTCACTGAGCCAGATATAGGTGTTATGGACAGTATAAATAGTGTTCACGCCCATCGTGCGCATCTTTTCCAGGGCAACGGTGTTGTAGTGGTAGTGAAGGTTGGTGATGTGGTGCTGCCGCATCAGACGGATCAGCTCATCTTCGCTGTCGTGGAACACCAGCAGCTCACCCGCATCGATCTGCTGTGCCATACTGCCAAGGATATCCTTCTGGCAAAGCAGGTAGGTGCGGAAGCCTGCCTTCTTATAACCCTCATACAGGTACAGAACGATCTGCTCCAGACCGCCCCGGTCGAAGGTGGTAACAACCAGACCTACCGCAGGAGTTTCGCCTGCCTTTATCTGCTTGCCCTCGCCCAGGTGACTGCGCAGGGTCTTGACACCTTCCACATAGGTCTCGTGCAGACGATCCAGGATCTGGAAGTTTTCTTCGGCGATCTTTGCAGCAGCTGCCTTATCCGGCAGCTTCCCTTCAAGGCAGTCCTCATAGGAAACATACTGCATTCCCAGCTCCACAAAGTCGCCGATCTCCGGGGACTTCATAACGGGAATGATGCCATACTGCAAATACTCGATGATCTTTGTGGGGCAGGCTACATAGTTAACAGTACAGGCATCCCGCAGTACAAATCCATAGTCGCAAAGGGCATACTCTGCGCCCAGCGCCTCGGGAGATCGGGAATCCACCAAGACACTGTCCGGCTTGCCCTTGCCCCAGCTTCCGTTGAATTCCTGGGGATCGGGAACGAAAATCTTATAGTCATAGGTGTCGGCAGTCTCTGACATAATAGACTGCATCAGCTCCACATTCTGCCATTTCTGGGTGCCGCCGGCATAGACCACCACAGGCTTTTCCCCGTCCGTGTCCTTGTTTCTGTCTGCAGGGGTGTGTCTGGTCTTTACATCAATGTTGAAAATGGGCATAACCACAAAGTCAGCATCCGTTTCCCCGTGCTTGCGCTCTAAGTGGCGCTGCATCGCCCGGTTGACCACAACAATCACATCTGCATGGTGGTAGAAGAAGCTTTCCACCTCGTCACCGATCTGCTTGCCGGTTTCACTGCCGTACATCTGGTACTCCTCCGGCACAGAGCCGTGGACATCCCAGATGGTCTTGATCTTGTAATTATCCAACAGCTGGCACATTTCGATGTTGACACTGTCGGTCATAAACCGGTTGATAGAGTGTACATACATCAGACCGCACTGCTCTGCAAGGGCAAACACCAACCGTCTTTGCTCGGGATCGTGGGAATTGTAGGTGATGAAGTAATGCTCGTCATCTACCTTGCTCTCGCCCAGACGGTCATTTTTCTTTCCGTCCTCCAGAATATAGACCCGCAGGTAGCCGTCGAAAATCTCCTCGTCTACCCGCTTGATCCGCTGGATCATACCGTCCCGCTCGTTTTCCGGGGTAAAGATAGGGGCGTGGATCGCTACCTTCTTGTCTGTGGAAGCAAGCTTTTCCAGAATTTCCGCAGTGACAGGATAGTGCTTTTTCAGGTCGAGCTTCTCTGCTTCCGTAATGTTGCCGTTTTCCAGGGAGATGCCCAGTTGATTGTCCTTTTTCAGGCCCAGCTTGACCAGGGTGATCTTAATAAGCTTCTTTAGGATCTCCTTGCCGGAAATAATTTCCAGAGGCAATGTAGGCAGGGAATACTCCGGATAAATAAAGACCTTATTTTTAAGCTGCTCCTGCTTGGAGATATGGAAGATCTTATAGAGCTTAAGCTGGACCTTCCGCAGCAGGATCTTCACAAGATGCCGCACGCGCATACTCTGCACATGGGTAAAGCCGGACTGCAGAGAATGGACCGGGGCAACTTCACGGTCAGCACCTGCCTGTGCTGCTGCAATCTGCTGATACTGGGCAATAATGCTCTGGGCATATTGCTCACTCTGATACCAGCTGATGCCAGCCTCCCAGTTTTTGATCAGGGTCTCGGAGTCGGCGATGGCCTTGGCGATCAAATCGCCACTGCGACTGTCAATCGTCCCATCTTCAAAATGCTTCAAATCCTGACGGCAGGACTGGAGCAGGCGGAACATATTGCCCTCCAGTGTCATATTCCACTTTTCTTCAAAGCGCTTTTTATTCACATTGGAAATGTTGATCCGGTCGGGCATCTCCAGCTTGGAGAAAGAACCGGAGCCAAAGTGATGGACATAGCAGCCCCGGATGATCATCATCTTAAAGCCTGCCTTCAAAGCCCGCAGGCAATAGTCATCATCCTCGTAAGAGCCGGGATAGAACCGTTCGTCCAGCAGACCGATGGCGTCGATCACGCGGCGGTGGAACACGGTATTGAAGAAGTTCAGCTTCTCGCTTTCAAACACACTGCCCTTGTAGGTTTCATACCGATAGTGGGAAAACTGATTTGCCACATCGAAGGCACCGGCATTCAGCTCCAGCTCATAGTCCACAGCCACGGTCTGCTCATTGCCGGTGGCATTGGTAACAGGACCGGTGATGTCATAATCATCGTCTGTGAGATACTCCAGCCAGTAGTCTGTTACCAGCACATCGGAGTTCAGCAGGCAGATATGGGTAATTTCCGGATCTTCCAGAAATTTCTTGATGACAACATTATTGCCGCCGCTGAAGCCCAGATTTTTATCACTGCGGATAAAGAAACCCTTGCCGCCACGGCTCTGAAACTTCTCAAAATGCTTCTCGGCAGCATCGGCATCCTTCTGCAGGGAGCCGTTGTCGATCACGCCCACTTCGTAGGCAACATTGGTTTTTGCCCGTAGCAGAGAGTCCAGTCCATATTTCAGAAATTCGTGTCCGTTAAAATTGAGAATAACAATACCGACTTTACGATCACTCATTTTTGCGTACCTCTATTCTTATTCTTTGGTAACCTTCAGTTTCCGCCACACAGCCGAAAACAGACTGCGGCGATGGTTCAGCAGGAAATAATACATCCGCACAACGAAAAATGCCACCTTGTTGGGTGCTTTTAAGAAGAAAATTTTCTTAGTTTGGCTGGGTTCTGCCACACACTGGGTCAGCTGGCGATAAAAATCTTCGGCAACTGTCCGGATGTTCAGGTCTTTTTTGCAAACAAGGCTTGCCTGTTTGCGCATTGCTTCCCGCTTTTGGGGGTCGTCCAGCAGCGCCTTGATCGCCTGATACCAGCTATCGGCTGTATTTTCGCAAAGGAAGGCGCAGTCCTGCCATTTTTTTAGGCGCAGATAAGGCCCTGTCCGGGAGTAGATACCCACTGTACAGGCAGCCGAATACTCAATAAATTTAATATAGTGCTTGCAGCTGTGAAACGCCGTTTCCGGCATTGGCGCAAGACCGATATCCCAGTTAAGTCCGCCCAGGGTCTGCAGATAGGTTTCATAGCTGTCACAGAAGGGAATGGTTTGGGCATCCAGTTCCTCCGCAAAGGATGGGATCGCACCGAAAAAGCAAAAGCTTACCTTTTCCCCGTATTCTCTCTTGATCCGCAACAGGGCATCCTTCAAAAGCTGCTCAATATCATCCACCCGGTCCAGAGAGCCGGCAAAGCCGATCTTAACCGGGCAGACTTCCTCCCGGTGGGTGTATTCTGCCGGCAAAACAGCCGGTTCTTCCACTAAAATCCCCTTTCGTCCGCTTTCCGCCGGAGCATACTTCTCCAACAAAACCGGTGACGGGGACAAGACCATATGGCTCAAGGAAATCATATCCTGAATATTTTTGCGGATATCCTTCCGTCCGAAATGATTTGCGCTCAGAAGATTACCCGGCATATTCAGCAGGTCGTCATCGATCAGATAGGTAACATACTTTCCTGCCTGCTGTGCTTTTTTTGCCAGCTTTCGCTCATACCAGCTGTCCGACCTGCCCATAATCACCACATCTGCCCAGTTCAGATCCCTTTGGGAGACCTTGTGGTAGGACATTGCCCGGTAATCAAGCAATCCTCTGTTTGCAAGCTCCTCCAGCTGGGCATAGGCACACAGCCGCACAGAGGGAAAATCGCTGGCAAATGTCAGTAATATCCGCAGCTTCTTATTATCCCAATTCATTTGCATCACGCTATCCGGTGTCAGGAATTTTGATAGGCATCGCACACGGTCTGTGCGTCGCCGAACATTTTTAGAGCGCCGTGGTCCAGCCAGCCCACCCGGCTGCACATAGACCGAATCTGGTTCAGATTGTGGGAGACCAGAATAACCGTTGCGCCGCCGTTCATCAGCTCCATCATACGCTTGTGGCTCTTCTCCTGGAAGTTGGCGTCGCCAACGGACAAAATCTCATCCACGATCAGCACCTCCGGCTCTACCACTGTGGCAATGGAAAACGCCAGACGAGCGATCATACCGGAGGAGTAGTTCCGCAGGGGAATGTCGATAAACTCACCGATCTCGGAAAATTCTACGATCTGGTCGTATTTTTCCTTCAAAAACTGCTCGGAATATCCTAAGATCGCACCGTTCAGGAACACATTCTCCCGTCCGGACATATCCATATCGAAGCCGCTGCCCAGCTCCAGCATAGGAACCACCTTGCCGTACACATTGGCGCTGCCCCGGGTAGGCTTCAGGATGCCGGAAATGATCTTCAGCAGCGTACTCTTGCCGGCGCCGTTATGACCGACCAGTCCCACAACCTCGCCTTTGCGCACACTGAAGGAAATGTTATTAAGGGCAACAAACTCTCTGTATTGTACCTGCCGCTTCAGGCTCTTGATCAAAAACTCCTTGAGGTTAACGATCCGATCCTTGGGCAGACGGAAATTCATAGAAACATCCTGAATTTCAATAATGTTCTGGGGGCAAATATTTGCTTGATCTTCCATATTTTCCTCCTTACACATACAGTACAAACTTATTCTGCTGCTTTCTGAATACAGCCATACCGATTCCCAGCATCAACAGGGCAGACAGAAGGCATAGGAAATACGCCTTGGGTGCCGGAGAAACGCCGTCGATGATGCAGGTACGGGCAAAGGAAACGAACTGGCACATAGGGTTCAAAAGATAATAGGGTAACAGCTTTTCCGGGATAATGCTGATGGGGTAGAACACCGGGGTCAGGTACTGCCATATCATCGCAATAATGCCCCACAGGAAGCCGGTGTCCTGGAAGAAGGTCATAGCCGTAGACAGCAGCAGCACTAGACCCACAACAAACATCAGCAGGCAAGCAACATCAAAGATCAGCAAAAACAGCGCCGGTGTGAACCGGGTGCCGGTAAATGCCATCAACAAAAACAGCGGAACAAAGGACAGCAGTAGGTTCACAGAGGTGGAAATAACCTTGGAGACCGGGTAGATATACTTGGGCATATACACCTTTTTGATAAGAGATGCATTTGCCACGATGGCGGACATACCCAGGGTGGCGGCTTCGTTGAAGAAGTTAAAGAACACGATACCGGTGAGCAAATAGGCAGGATAGTTCTCAATATCCGCCCGGAAAAGGGTGGAGAACACGATGTACTGCACGCTCATGGTCAGCAGCGGATTTAGCAGGCTCCAGACAATACCCAGATAAGACCGCTTATATTTGGTCTTAAAGTCCCGGGACACCAGCTGCTTGAGCAGATACATATAGTTATTGACCATATAAAACAGGGTGTACAGAAGGTTGTTTCTGCCCTTCTTAATGCCCAGATACTGACACAGGCAGAATACAAATCCCGCTGCAAACACAGATATCATAATGATCCAATAGGGCGTATAACGGAACTGCTGGTAGGCAATGGCATACACGCCCAGAACACACACCCAGAATACTGCTGCAAGAATAAGCAGCACACGCTTTATCGTTTTATTCTCCATAAAAAATCCTCATATATGACGGTTATTTTTGAAATGGGTAATATACATAGAAATCCTTGTTACAGTATAATACAAAAGACCGCAAAAAGCAAGGATTAAATGGTTTCTAACCCCGACACGGGAAAATGCGAAGTGCACAGTGGAGAGTGAAGAGTAATTGTGAAAACCATCGAGAACATACGTCATTGCTATGAAAGTACACACAATCCACCAAATCAGCACGTCATTGCGAGCCTGCGACAGTAGGCGTGGCAATCCGTTCTCCAATTAGAAACGCGTTGTTATTGCAATGTTTTAGGGGATACGGTTTGCCACAGGTGCTAACGCACCTTCGCAAAGACGTGGTTTTCGTTTGTGTGCATAATGATCGTATCTGCGTGTCATTGCGAGGAGCGAAGCGACGTGGCAATCTCCCGTTAAAGGCTTCTGACTTCCGGAGAAGGCATCGGCGGGAGCAAGCCCCCGCCCTACGGTGTGTGGTCGTACACTTTTGTAGGGCGAGGGCTTGCTCCCGCCAAATATATGCATTTTTGCATTTTCTTGTTCTTTTGTTTTGCTTTCCAACTACTTCTGTTCTGATAATGCAAAAGCTGCTAACACTTTGCAAAGTATATCGTTGGCAATCGCAAACTGTTCCGGCGGTAAATGCTCCAATCTCTCGGTAATTGCCTGCACATCGTTTTTGTGGCTGTTCTCGTACAGCAAAGAATTGCTGGAAACAGAAAGTGCCTTGCAAATTTTCAGCAAGGTTGGTACAGAAATACCCACAGTTCCTCTTTCAATCGCAGAAAGAGATTTTGTTCCCATCCCAATCATTTCTGAAAAAGTTTCCTGTGTAAATCCTGCTTTTGTACGTTCTCTTTTAATATTACTGCCAATTAGAAGTTTAAGATCTTGATTGTCCGACATAATAACACCACCATTGGATTTTAATACCATTAGTTTAAGTAATGCTGGTGTTGACTTGAACCCATTACTAGCATTATAATTGTCGTATTGACAATGCGATTTTATGCAGAACAGGTGGAATTTCAATGAATAAATCTTGTTTTATGTTCGGTCATTCAGACTGTCCCTACAGTATATTGCCCAAAATTGAAACGGCAATCGAAAGCTGTCATTCAAAATATGGGGTTGCGGACTTTTATATTGGCAACCGGGGAACTTTTGACAGCTTGGCAACAACGGCTGTAAAACGGGCAAAGCAGCGCCACGGCGATATACGGCTATACCTACTCCTTGCCTACCATCCGGCAGAGCGGTCTGTTGCTTTAACCCCCGGTTTCGACGGCTCTTATTACCCGCCCATTGCAGGAACGCCCAGGCCCTATGCTATCGTAAAAGCAAATCAGCATATGGTTGACACCTCAGATTTTATTATTTGCTATGCACAGCACATTGGAAACGCCAGAAATCTGCTGGAATATGCCCAAAAGAAAGCAGGTGTTCACATTGAGAATGTGGCAGAGCTTGCTTGACGCTCCTCCAGGAGAAGCCTTTGCGGCGGGAGCAAGCCCCCGTCCTGCGGTGTGTGGTCGTACACTTTTGTAGGACGGGGGCTTGCTCCCGCCAAAATATGCTTATTTTATCTTCTGTTATCGTACTGCCTTTCAAATTCCGACTTAGGATAGTACTGCTCTGCTGCCTTCACCACCACACAGCCGTCGATGATCTGCACACTGCCCTCGTTGGGATAGAGGGGCATTGCCTTAAATTCTTCGGTTGCTGTGAGCGCAAGGCATAATTCGTCCGCCGGTTCTTTTGCGGGCACATTGAGCCAGTCGTTCATATAGTAGTAAATGTGCTTATTTAAGGGAATGACCGAGCTGGAAAATGCACTTTCGCTTCTGACCACCGCAAAGGTTTCGATATCCGTATCATATCTGTCAGAGGGAAAACCACCGATCACGATAATGGGCATTCCATATTCATAGCCATCGCAGCTTTCCACTCTGGACACCATCCGGGTCACATAGCTTAAGGTAGATCTGTGGGCGTGGTTCAGCATTGTATAAAGCAGGTTATCGTACTGCCAGAAATACAGGCTGGACACCAGCATTGCACCAACAACCGTCAGGCTCACATAAGCTTTTCCCTTTATCTCCAGCCAGTCCAGAAGGATCACCGGCAGCAGATACAGATACACAAAGGAAAATTTCATCAGAAGCCGGGGCGCAGACATCGGACTGATGATCTGCACGAAATTTGCCGCCAGGGGCAGCAGCACCAACAGCACTGCAAAACCAATCAGCTTCACAGGGGCTTTATAGAGCTTTTCTTTCTTGACAGACACAACCACAAGCACCGCCGAAAGCACCGCCAGCAGCACATTTAGCCCCAAAAACAGAGGGCTGGTCAAGCCGTTTGCACCGCCAAAGAAGAACTGCCCCACCTGCACATAGCTTTGCTTAAATGCAGTCGGCAGCAGATGGAAGGGGTAGCCCTGATTGATGTCGCTCATGCCAAGATAGGACCACATCTGCAGGTCCTTAATCTTCAAAAACACCAGCAATGTCACATAGTAAAGCACCGCACCCACAATGAGAAATACAATGTAGCCGATACCGGTTTTCAGGATGTCCCCCACTTCCTGCTCCGGCTGGGTGATCTGACGGATCACCAGCAGTACGCACAGGATGATGGCAACCGTTGCATAAGCCTGATAAACGCCCATTGCAAAGGCAAGGAGCGCTGCGCCTGCGGCAATGCCCCACCACTTACCTTTTTTAGCAAGTAATACGCCCAGCACTGCCAGGAAAATGGCAATGCAGTAAGCGGATGCAGTGAAGGTGTAGGCATAGGTATCGGCAATCGCCGGGAAAACCGCATACACCGCGCCCCAGATACCCGCAAGACCGCAGCTGCGGATACGGAACATCCGAACGATCAGCACACCGGACAGCGCCAGAAAGAAATTGGACAGCACACCGATCACCATCGGCATCTGGGTGCACCAATTCACTACCGTTGCATAGTGCAGCGACCAGCGGCCCGCAAGGGTCATCTGCTGCTCCTCATAGACTCTGCTGATGCCGTCAAAGTTGGGAATGATATTGGTAAAGATAAATAAGTGGGCAAGCAGACCGCACAAGAAAATACTCAGAAACACGGTCTTTTCGCTGCCGGACAAGCCCTTCAGGGCAGCTTTGAATTTTTCTGTAAGTTTCATTGTTTACACCACTTGATCCTTGTTGCTTTTTGCAACAATGTAATGGGGGCGCTTTTTGGCTTCCAGATATACCTTTGCCAGATACTGTCCGATGATGCCCACGCAAAACAGCTGGATGCCGCTGGTGAAAAGAATAATGCACACCAGGGATGGCCAGCCTGCCACCGGGTCACCGAAAATGACCTTTCTGACAATGATAAAGATCACCATAATAAAGGACAGCAGCGTGCAAAGTATTCCACCCCAGGAGGAAAGAGACAGCAAAAACTGGGAATGGTTAATAAAGCCGTCTATGGAGTATTTGAACAGCTTCCAGAAGCTCCAGTTGGTCGTTCCTGCCACCCGCTCCACATTCTCATAGGAGAGCCAATAGGTCCGAAAGCCGATCCAGCCGAAAATACCCTTGGAAAAGCGATTGTATTCACTGACACGGATGATGGCATCTACCATCTGGCGTTTCATCAGCCGGAAATCTCTTGCGCCGTCCACCACATCTGTATCGGAAAGCTTGTTCATAATCCGGTAGAACAGCCTTGCAAAGAAGGAGCGGATCGCCGGCTCTCCCTTCCGATCTGCCCGACGGGTCGCCACACTGTCATATTCCCCGGACTGGATAATTCTGATCATCTCAGGCAGCAAAGAGGGCGGGTCCTGCATATCCGCATCCATTACCGCCACCAGGTCACCGGTGCAGTTGCAAAAGCCTGCATACATTGCCGCTTCCTTGCCGAAATTCCGGGAGAAGGAGATATACTTCACCCGGCTGTCCTTGGCAGCAAGCTCTGTCAGCAGCAAAAGGGTGCGGTCCTTGGAGCCATCGTCCACAAACAGGAATTCAAACCCGTAATCGGGCAAGGTTTCTGTGACCGCGCACAGCTCCTGATAGAACAGAGGCAGCGCTTCCTCCTCGTTAAAACAGGGTACGATTAAAGAAATCAGCATAGTATCCCCTCACTCCTGTTCAATCTTGAAAATGTTGTATAATTCCGACTTCCGATCCGCCACCCGCATATACTGAAGAACCTTATAATCCTGCAGCAGCTCGTCCGCCACATTCTCATAAGCAACAAACTGACCTTCTGCATCGTAGATGCCATACATACCGATCACAGGAAGGGTTTTCTGCTGCTGCAAAATAAACTGATTGTACCGGGGCAACTGGACACCGGCATATCCCAGAACCTGACTTCCCAGATAATTGATGCTGGTATCCGGCACTGCTTCAAAATTCGACGGATAGTTTGTCCAGATCACATAGGGCGTGATATAACGCCGGCTTTTTTCTGCCTGCGTCTGTTCGTTTTCCGGCTTGCCGGAAAGGGTCTCGTAAAAGCTTTCCGGCAAACTCGGCAAATGATCGCCAAACATCACGATCATTGTGGGCTCGGATACCTGGCTGAAATAGGACAGCAGGTATTCGAAGGCTTTATCCGTTTCCCGGATCAGGGACACATACGTATCTGCCTCGTCACAGTCTATATTCGTGACCGTGACATCTGCGTCCACTGTACCGTTGTTGATATCATAGCCGCCGTGGTTTTGCATTGTCACATTAAACACAAACAGCTTTTCGCCCTGATGGTCTTCGTAGTATTCTATGATCTTATCATAATCGGATTTGTCGGAAACATAATTGCGGATATATTCTCCGCCTTCATAGTCATCGATGCCGAGAAATTCCTCAAACCCCATTGCCGGATACACTGCATCCCGATTCCAGTTCTTCGGTCCGTAGGGGTGCATTGCCACAGTACGGTAGCCCTGCTGCTTCAGGGTGCTTGCCATTCCCGCCTCTTCGGACAGCCGCTTTGACTGAGTATAGGGGGTAGAACCCTCAGACATAAAGCGCAGAGAGTTTCCGGTGAGGAACTCGTATTCTGTATAGCAAGTGCCGCCGCCAAAGGTGGAAACGTGGACATTTCCCTTCACCGTATTCTCGCTGAGACTGTGGATAAAGGGCATATAGTCCTCACTGGTTTCCAGCTGTCCGATTACACTCAGATCGCCCCAGGCTTCGTTCATAATCACAATCAGGTTCTGGGGCGTAACCGCCTGCCCTTCCGGTGCTTCCACCGACCACAGGATATTTTCCACGGTTTTGTCTGAATAATCCGCCGGCTTTTTCATAGAGGAATTTTGCAGAATACATACATTGGAGTACCACCAGCCGAATTTGGAAAAATTGGCGCTGGGGGTAAAGTAATTAAAGGTAACGGTTTTTATGCTCAGGCTCACCAGCAAAACCGGCACGATTGCCACTGCCAGACAGACCGCTCTTTTTATGACCCCCGGTCTTTTGTACACTGCTGCAAACCTTCCGTCCACTGCCAGCTGCACCAGGATCACACAGGCATACAGGATCAGGACTGTAAACAACACCGGCGGAAGGGTAAATTCATAATTTCCCGCCACACTCATTGCGGTGGAAAAGGCGGAGATATCTGTAAGTAAGAATGCCGCACCCTTAAACTGCAGTACATAAAAATTGGTTACACCTGCCAGAAGGGTCAGCACCGCAACAGCATAAAATGCCACCCGTCCGCCCACTGCCCGTAAAACCAGATACAAAGCAAGCACGATCAGACAGCTTATCACCGCATACTGCATTTCGATGGTGTAGATATTTCCGCTGAGCAGCTCTATGCTGTAAAAGCTGATAAACAGCAGGCAAATAACATTTGCCACTTCCCACAAAATTCTCAGCAATGTCCCCCTGCACCAAACCAGCGCCAGCAGCAAAAGCAGAGTGATCGCCAGTGCGGCGCTCCAAATTTTGGCATAGGAAACGGAGGTCTGGTATTTCTGGCTGAAGTACAAAAGGGTATCCTGTGCCTGACCGCCAACAGTCAGTTCCTTCACAGAGGGATGCAGATCCTCTGCCTTGTAATCCTTCTTCAAAAGTGCCCGGACGGTAATGCTGCTCTCTCCCCCGGACAAAGCGATCCGGATAAAATGCGCCTTGCCCTTTTGCAAGGGTTCTTCCACCTTTGCATTCAGGCAGAACAGCTCCCCGGTCAGAACAGACACCGGCACTTCCCACTTATAAAATACATCTCCCTTTTTGTTTTCCAGCGTTACGCAAACGGTCGCAGTATCTTCGGGGGCATAATTTTCAAACAGCAGGATAAATTCCGTCAGACGGGCTTCTCCTGCCGTAAATTTCTGCAGAATTTCCCCGTCTGCAACCGCAAGATCCGCAAAGGCGGAAACATAATCATGGGTCCAGTGTTCCAAGGTCCGCTCTTCCACCGGATTGTCGTATTGTCCGGCGGCGATTCCTGCAACAATGCATAAAGCGATCAGAAGAGCAAAGCACACATAGATCAGCTTTGGCGCTGCCTTTATTTTCTCATATGCCCTCGCAAGAAAAGGGGGCAAAGTTCTAGTTTTCATAAAGAAACCTCTTGCTTAAAGGACAAGCAGTACAATGCCTGCAATAAAAAGCACCGCACTGACGATCAGCAGAGGCTGACCCTTGTTTTTCCGGGGGGCAGCAGTCAGTTCTTCGTCCAGAATTTCTGCGCCGGGCTTTTTCTTTCCAAACCAGTAGTTGATATGCACCAGCTTGCCTTCTTCATATTTTTCAGTATTTCCCGTATAGCCTGCCGTCTTTGCCAGATAGCTTTTATTCTTCTCGCCGGTAAAGCGGATCACATAACAGGTAGCGCCGTTAGTGTTCAGCGCCTGCTCTACAACGCCGGTGCTTTTCACCTTCTCCTCCGGCTCTTTTTCAGGCACAGAAAACACATATGCCCAGGCAGCCACCGCCGCCAATACCATCAAAATCGCTCCGATCACAGCAATCCCTCTTTCTTGGTCTGATTTCTACCCGATTATACCACCGGGCAGCATATTCTGTCAACTCAGTGCCCCTTTCGATTATCATTATTTTTGAATTTATTATTGACATTCGATAATTTCGGTGCTACAATGCCACCAAAAGGAGGAATGTCTTATGCATAAAGCACCCCTGTCCGCCCGTATCACCCTTTGGGTCAACCGACTCATCGGCTTGCTGGTAGCCGCCTTACTTCCGTTGCTGCCTGCTTTGCTTAATTGGTATTGTACCTTCCGCACCTTACGGCAAGACGAATATTGGGCGATCCTGATTGCGTTTTACTGCTGCGTTGTGTTGGTTGCCCTCGCCCTTTGGAATTTGGACCGTTTACTGCGCAACATCATCGCCTTTTGTGTATTTACCGGGGAGAATGTGCGCTTCATTTCACGGGTCCGCTGGTGCTGCGGCGGTGTCAGCCTGATTTGCCTTCCCGCTGCCTTTGTTTATTATCCCCTCTGCTTTATTGTGATCATTATGGCTTTTTTGTGTCTGGTGGTCAGTGTTTTGACCCAGGTAATGGCAGCTGCCGTTTCCATCCGGGAAGAAAATGACCTGACTATATAAGTAACCGCTGATTAAATCATCTGCGGCTATTGGCGGATCTTTTGTCCCAACTTTTCAGTTTGAAAAACTTAAAATACACAAAGTATTCCTGCGTTTTCCAAACTTTAATTTGAGCCAAAATCTCTCGCCACTATCACTTGCCGATTTAGTCATCGGTTACATAAGGAGAAAACTATGGCGATCATTGTAAATTTGGATGTAATGCTGGCGAAACGGAAAATGACCTCTCTGGAGCTTGCCCAGCGGATCGGTATGACCCCGGCAAACCTGTCTATTTTGAAAACCGGAAAGGCAAAGGCGGTCCGCATCAGCACAATGGAGCAGATCTGCAAGGAGCTGCGATGCCAGCCCGGCGATCTGTTTGAGTATGTAGAAGACTTAAAGTGATAGCGATCCTGTTTCTGAAAGGAAGGATATTCTATGGAACAAAATAACGCAAAAAATACGCCTCCCCCGAGCTGGAGCTTTCCCCAGCCTCCGCAGAACCGACCCGTTGCCGCCTTTCCCACCGGAGCCAAAGAGCTGACCTTCGCGCTTTTGTGCTTGATTATCGGACTGTTGCTTTTTAACAGTATGTTCTACGGCGGTGTTAATCTGGGCTTTGCCATCTTTGCAGGTCTTAGCCTGATCCTTGCTGCCGGGTATCTGCTTTGCACCGGCTGCCGTCTGACCGTCTACAGTGCTGCTTTGCTGCTTTTGAGCTTAGGGATCCTGGCAGGCTTTTCCCGCTCTGACGATGGCTTTGTGAAATTCGTCCTGTCTTGTTTTTTGCTCGTCAGCGAAAATCTGGGTCTTTGCCTGCTGGCAGGTCAAAACCGCCAGCTGCCCGGCGGCGCAGCTTCCCTGCTGGACGCGCCCCGGACACTGTTTATGCTGGGCATTGGAAAGCTGCCGGAGGCATTTCGTGGGCTTGGAAATGCCTTCCGCCGCAGTGGCACTGCCGGCAAAAAGAGCGGTGCGGTCCTGCTAGGCTGTGCCATTGCTGTGCCTATCCTGGCTATTCTGATTCCCCTGCTGATCCGTGCTGACGCAGCCTTTGACGCACTGCTGCAGCTGCTGCCGGATTGGGATCTTTCTGAGCTGGTGGTTACGGTGCTGATGGGTACATTCCCCACTTGTGTGCTGTACATCCGCACAGTTGCTCTGCGCCACAGCCCCAAAGACCCGGCTGCCCCCAAAGCCGCCCGTAAGGGCATCAGTGCTCTGACTGTAAATACAGTGCTGATCGCCGTGGCGGTGGTTTACGGCGTGTATCTTCTAAGTCAGCTTGCTTATTTTTCCGGTGGCTTTCTTGGTATTCTGCCGAAGGGGTACACCCTGGCACAATATGCCCGCCGGGGCTTCTTTGAAATGGCTTGGCTTTGCGCCCTGGATCTGGGCATTATCATTCTTGCGGTCTGGCTGGTGGCAAAGCAGGAAAAAGCCCCTCTTTCCACCCGACTGCTGTGCTTATTTATCGGCATTGTAACACTGTTTCTGGTCTTCACCGCCAGCGCTAAAATGTTCCTGTATATCGCATCTTACGGCCTGACCCGTCTGCGTGTGCTGACAGAGGTTATTATGCTCTGGCTTGGCATTACCACCTTGCTTGTCAGTCTTTGGCTGTTTGTCCCTAAGCTTCCCTATATGAAAGCCATTTTGCTGTCTGTGCTGGTGATCGGCGGCAGTGTCCTCTGGGCAGATGTAGATACAGTCGTCGCCCGTTATAATGTAAACGCCTATCAGTCCGGCAGGCTGGAAACAGTAGATGTTTCTTACCTGACCTCTCTTGGCAACGGCGCAGTGCCGTACCTTCACCGGCTGACCGAGGCTTCCGATCCGGAAGTGTCAGAGGCGGCAGCGGAATATTTTGAATACGAGTCTTTCTACCGGGAAAAGGATTTTCGGAGATGGAATTATGTAAACCACATCGCCGATCAATATTTACCGGAGACACCAAAGGGTATCTGATAAATGCCAAATTTCAGTTTGACTGTAGGGACCGGCGTCCTCGACGGTCCTTCTAAAACAAACGCACAAAAGGACCGTCGAGGACGC
>JAZQDL010000077.1:0-34947 GCA_045546835.1 Faecousia sp. | reverse complement strand
AAAATTTCGTCACAGGGCATTTCGCTGCTGCAGTGGAAATTTGCCACCTGTCCCATTGCGTGTGTCCCTGCATCTGTTCTGCCGCTACCGGTCACCTCGATGGGCTCGTTTAGAATGCGGCTAAGCGCCGTTTCCAGTTTTTGCTGTATGGTATTATCTGTTGATGATAGGCGTTGCCAGCCGCGATAGCGCGTACCGTCATAGCATATATCAAGCCGCACATTCCTCATAGTGTACAAGTTCCTCTCTGGCTTCCCGCTCCGTATCTGCGGAGAACAGGAATTTACCGCTGTAATCATATACTTGAATGTGACCGAAAACATATTGCATTGTAAACATTCCCCTTACCTCCTCGGTGTTTCTGGGTATAGTTTACAATGGTTTTGGTCCAATAATCAGGACTTATTCACAAACCTCATAGCCAGCTTCGGCAATCACTTTTTTCAGTTCATCGATGCTTGCTGTTCCGGTAACAGTGACCTGCTTTTTCTCAAGATCTACTACCGCATCCTCAGTGCCGGCCACTGCCTTACATACGCTCTCCACCCGAGCCTTACAATGGGGACACATCATTCCATTTACTTTAATTACAGTTTCCACAGTTTTAACCTCCTGCATTTCTTTCATTTTACTTTTTCTTTTCCCGCTGAAAAAGCGAAGCCGAAGGGCATTTGCCACAACAAACACAGAACTAAAGCTCATAGCAGCCGCTGCCAGCATAGGGCTCAGTCGAATACCGAAATGTGGATACAATACGCCCGCCGCAATTGGTATTCCAAGGCAATTATAGAAAAATGCCCAAAACAGATTTTGACGAATGTTTCGGATCGTTGCTTTGCTTAACGCAACTGCCCGGGACACCCCCATCAGGGAATGATCCATCAAAACCACATCCGCCGATTCTATAGCAATATCTGTACCTGCTCCGATTGCCATACCCACATCAGCGGTCACCAGAGCCGGTGCATCATTGATGCCGTCACCAACCATCAGGACCTTGTGATTTTGCTTCCTCAGATTTTCCACTACAGAAGCCTTATCGCCTGGCAGCACATCAGCGATCACTCGAGAAATGGCTGCACTATCAGCGATAGACCTTGCAGTCTGATTGTTATCACCGGTCAGCATAACAACATCCAGATGCATTTTTTTCATCTGTTTTACCGCTTCCGCAGACTCCTCTTTTAAAACATCCGCTGCTGCAATCGCGCCCAGATAAGTTCCGTCCTCACATGCAAAATACAAGGGTGTTTTGCCAGCATTGGACAGTTCCAGCAAATCCGGGACTTGAATCCCCTTTTCCTTCATCAGCTTTCCGTTACCGCCCCAGTACCGGACACCTTCAATTATTGCAGAGACACCTAAGCCCGGTATGCTTTCAAAATCCGTTACATCCAGCAGCTGTATTTGATTTGCTTTTTCAATGATTGCCTTAGCAAAGGGATGTTCCGATTTTACCTCCAGAGAAGCAGCGATCTGCATCATGCGTTCCTTGCTTACTTTGCCTAAAATCACATCAGTGACAGTTGGCTTTCCAGTTGTAAGTGTACCGGTTTTATCCAGAACCACAGTGTCAATAGCGTGCAGATTTTCCAATGCTTCTGCATTCTTAAAAAGAACGCCCATTGACGCACTGCGACCTGTTCCTACCATAATCGCAACCGGTGTTGCAAGGCCCAAAGCACAGGGACAGGAAATTACCAGGACAGAAATGGCATTTGTCAGTGCCACACCAATCTCCTCCCCTGCGATCATCCACGCAACCAAAGTAACAGCAGCAATGGACATTACCACAGGAACGAAAATCCCCGCAACTTTATCTGCCAGACGGGCAATAGGCGCTTTCGAACCACCAGCCTCTTCAACCATATGAATAATTTTAGAAAGGGTCGTATCTGCACCGATCTTGTCTGTTCGAATCTCCAAATAGCCTTCCGTATTTATGGTTGCTGCAGCTACTGTGTCTCCCGGATTCTTTTCAACCGGAACACTTTCTCCTGTCAATGCACTTTGATCCACAGCTGCTCTGCCAGAAAGTACCGTACCGTCCACCGGTATGCTCCCTCCGGAACGAACGACCACCACATCATCCAACAGCACATCAGCAACATTCACAGTCAGTTCCTGCCCGTTGCGAAGTACCTGTGCCGTCTTTGGACTCAGGTCCATAAGCTGACGAATTGCATCACCGGTTTTGCCTTTTGCGCGGGTTTCTAGATATTTTCCCAGCGTGATCAGCGTCAGGATCATTGCTGCAGATTCAAAATACAGATCTTCACGATGTCTTGATACGGTTTCCCAATCACCTTGTCCCATTGCATACGCCATCGCAAACAACGAAACAATACCATAAACCAGCGCTGCACCTGACCCTACAGCAATCAAAGAATCCATATTCGGTGCTCTGTTAAATAGCGTCTTCAGACCTTTTGTATAATAGGTTCTGTTTAAATATACCACAGGAAGTGTCAGGCATAGTTGCAGCAAAGCAGCCACAAGGCTGTTTTCTGTTCCGTGATACCACTTAGGGACCGGCAGCCCAACCATATGTCCCATTGTAAAATACATTAAAACTGACAGAAATACAAAAGAGCTGATTATACGCACATTCATCTGCCGAAACGTCCCATCCGGCTCCGGTTTCTTTTCAGCCTTCTTTATTCCTTCCTCATAAGCACAATATCCGGCTTTGTTCACTGCATCGATCACAGAATCGGAAACAGCTTTGTTTTCTGTTTCGATTGTCAGCTTACCCGCCAATAAATTCACTTCTGCTTTTATGACCCCGGGGATCTTGCCTGCCACCTTCTCCACACGGGCAGAGCAGGCAGCACAGGTCATACCGGTCACATCAAATTCTAGGATCAAAGCAATCACCTACTCAATTACAGACTTCTTGACACCTTTTATGATCTATGATAGTATTTTACCAAATGATATTAAAATTGCAAGTATGCATTATCATTATGCTGAATAAAATCGTCCAGACAAATCAAACTAAAATAAAAATGGAGAATATTTATGAATATTAAGATCACATCTGACAGCACTTGCGACCTTTCTAAGGAATTGGTAGAAGCCAACAACATTGGCATTGTTCCTTTGATCGTTGTAAAAGACGGCCAATCCTATTCTGACGGTGTGGACATCACCCCTGCCGATATTTTTGCACACATTGCAGCCGGTGGCGATCTTTGCTCCACTGCCGCCCTTGGTGTAGGAGAATATCAGGAACAGTTTGCAAAATATGCCGATGAATACGACGGCGTGCTGCACATCAATATCAGCTCCGAGTTCTCCTCCAGCTATCAAAACGCCAGTTTGGCTGCTGAAGAATTTGAGAATGTGCGTGTTGTTGACTCTCGGAACTTGTCTACCGGTCAGGGTCTTGTGGTCCTCAAAGCCTGCGAACTCGCCAAGACCTGCGAAAGTCTGGACGATCTGCAAAAACAACTTAACGAATTCACCTCTCGGGTGGAAGCTAGCTTCCTGCTGGACCAGCTGAAGTATATGGTCAAGGGTGGTCGTTGTTCCGCTGTGGCTGCACTCGGCGCCAATCTCTTGAATTTGAAGCCCTGCATCGAAGTTAAGGACGGCAAAATGAGTGTGGTCAAGAAGTACCGGGGAAGCTACGCAAAATGTCTGGCTTCTTATGTAAAGGATCGTCTGTCCGGCCGTGATGATCTGGATAAGGGTACACTCTTTGTAACAAGAACTCCCATTTCTGATGAATGTCTGCAGGCTGTTTCCGATGCTGTTAAAGAATATAATGATTTCGAAAACACATATTGGAACGAAGCCGGCTGCACTGTTTCCTGCCATTGTGGCCCGGGAACATTAGGCGTTCTGTTCGTTCGTAAATAAGCAAAAAATGAAGCGGTGTTTGAACACCGCTTCATTTTTTACATAAATGGATCATCTGTATATTTTACCGTAATCTTTTCTACATTCTCCAATGCCTGTTGGATCAGGGTTTCCCGGTCCAACTTTCTTTCTGCGTGAAGGACCTGCCCCAGTGTAGGCTTGGTCTTAGGATGCTTGGGCGTAAAGACAGTGCAGCAATCTTCATAGGGTAAAACGGAGGTTTCCAAGGTTCCGATTTTTCTTGCAATGGTGACGATCTCTTCCTTGTCCATACCGACAAGAGGCATAAAGATTGGAATATCCACAACCGCACCGGTCACTGTCATCGCCTGCATTGTCTGACTTGCCACCTGACCCAGGTTTTCACCGGTGATCAGCGCACCGCAGCCATCGTCCTTTGCAATTCTCTGGGAAATTTCCATCATAAACCGGCGCATAATCAGGGTGAAGAATTCCTCTGGACAGTTATCCCGGATCGCCTCCTGGATTTGGGTAAAGCCGACGATGTTCACTGTCATTCTACCGCAGTAGCGAGTCACAAGACGAGCCAATTCCATCACTTTATCTCTTGCAAGCTGAGAGGTGTAGGGATAGGAGAAGAAATGGACACATTCCACCTCAACACCGCGCTTTGCCATCATATAAGCAGCCACAGGAGAATCGATACCTCCAGACAGTAGGCACATCGCGCGGCCACCTACACCGGTGGGCAGACCACCTGCACCGGGCTCTGCAGGTCCATGAACATAGGCTGCTAAGTCACGGACTTCAACATAAACGGTATATGCGGGATTACGGACATCTACACGGCAGTCAGGGTGTGCTTCTGCCAATCTGCCGCCAATTTCCTGGGAAATAGCAATGGATGTCATAGGGAATGCCTTGTCAGAGCGCTTTGACTCTACCTTGAAGGATTCTGCGCAATCCAAGTCATCGCCCAAATATTCTTCCACAGCTTTAAAAATGCTGTCCATAGTCTTTTCGCAGGCACGGCAGCGGCACAGGCTTACCAATCCGAAAATACTGTGGCAAGCCTCCCACGCACCTTCTACATCTGCCATTTCATCCATAGGCTCTACATAAACTGTAGACTGCATAATATATACATCAAAGTTTCCGTAAGCCTTCATTCGACGGCGGATGTTCTGCCGCAATTTATCCTCAAACTGTCTTTTATTGGCACCCTTGAGGACAATCTCGCCCAATTTCAACAAAAAAATCTCGTTCAATGTTATACCCTCATATTTCATAATTCTACTGTACGATATTGGATTGCCTCAGCAATGTGGTCTGCGGTAATCTGATCACTTCCGTCCAGATCTGCGATGGTTCGTGCCACCTTTAATATCCGGTCATAGCTTCTGGCGGTCAGGCCGAAGGTTTCAAAAGCATCCTTCATAAGCTGGGCACTTTCCGCATCCAATTTACAATGATACCGCAATTCATTCGGACCCATTCGGGCATTACACATACCGCTGGTAATTCCAAAGCGCCGATGCTGGCGTTTCCGTGCCAAGTTTACCCGCTTTTTCACTTCTTCTGAAGGCTCAGCCTCTCTCCGGCTTCGCAGATCTTCAAAATTCACACTGGGTACTTCTACAATAATATCGATCCGGTCAACCATCGGTCCGGAGATCCGGGTGCGGTAGTTCTGTACTGCAGCTTCTGTGCAAGTGCATTTACCGGAAGGATCGCCGTACCAGCCGCATTTACAGGGATTCATTGCGCAAACCATCATAAATTCCGATGGATAGGTAACCGAACCGGAAACACGGGAGATGGTCACCTGGCCGTCCTCCAGGGGCTGACGCATCAGATCTAAAGTATCCTTGCGGAATTCAGGAAGCTCATCCAGGAACAGCACGCCTTTGTGCGCCATAGATATCTCGCCCGGTTTCGGATTTGTACCGCCTCCTGCAAGACCTGCATTGGAAACCGTATGGTGGGGCGAACGGAAGGGTCTGCGGCGGATCATTGGTTCTTTTGCAGTCAGCATCCCCATAACCGAATAGATTTGCGTAACCTCCAGCGCTTCCTCCCAAGTCATATCCGGCAGAATAGACGGCAGCCGCTTACTGAGCATACTTTTACCGGAGCCGGGAGGTCCGATCAGCAAAATATTGTGACTGCCCGCAGCTGCGATTTCCATAGCCCGCTTGACAGATTCCTGACCCAGAACATCCTTAAAGTCCGGCAATTCCTGCAGCGGCTCTTCCGGTACCCAGATCGGTTCTTCTTCCAGCTCTGTTTCTCCGTTGAGTGCTTGTGCCAACTCTCTGAGATTACGAACCGGAATAATTGCAGGACCTCTTGCCAATGTTGCCTCCGGCGCATTTTCAGCCGGGACATAAAGCGTCTCAAAGCCGGAACGGCGCGCTGCAATTGCCATAGGGAGCATACCGGAGACAGAGCGAATTTGTCCGTCTAGACTTACTTCTCCAAAGAAAGCACTGGTTGAACTGGGTCTGCGAACAGCACCGCAAGCACACAAAATACTCAACAAAATGGGAAGGTCATAATGCGTGCCTGCCTTTTTCAAATTCGCAGGCGCAAGATTCACTGTAATACGCCCGGTTGGAAAACGCAAACCACTGGTCTTTGCTGCAGCACGGACACGCTCTCTTGCTTCCTTCACCGCCGCATCCGGAAGACCCACAATATCAAAGTTCGGAAGACCGTTTGTAATGTAACACTCTACTACAACGTGACTTCCTTTAATACCCTGTATTCCCATTGTGTGCACACTGCAAATCACGGTTTTCATCTCCTTGTGTAGATTACTGTACCTAATATACTCCATATTCTGCCAAAAGACAATTCTTTTTTCCAGCAGTATATAGTATATTTTGTCAATTCATATATTTTTTCGCGTTTATTGCCCCATAACGGCTTTACAAACGCAGAAGAAAGTGCTATGATATATGGGACGAAATTTGAATACTTTAGGAGGTATTTCATCTTGGCAAGAAAATTCAAGACAATGGACGGCAACACTGCTGCTGCCCACGTTAGCTACGCCTTTACTGAAGTAGCTGGCATTTATCCCATTACTCCCTCCAGCCCCATGGCCGACTATGTTGACCAGTGGTCCGCTGCAGGCCGTAAGAACATCTTCGGCGACACTGTAAAGGTCGTTGAGATGCAGTCCGAAGCAGGTGCTGCCGGTACTGTTCACGGCTCTCTGGCCGCCGGTGCTCTGACCACCACCTACACCGCATCTCAGGGTCTGCTGCTGATGATCCCCAATATGTATAAGATCGCCGGCGAACTGCTCCCCTCTGTGTTCCACGTTTCCGCCCGTACCGTCGCTGCACAGGCACTGAACATTTTCGGTGACCACTCTGACGTGTATGCCTGCCGTCAGACCGGTTTTGCTATGCTGGCCGAGTCCAACGTTCAGGAAGTTATGGACCTGGGCGCTGTTGCACACCTGGCTTCCATCGAAGGCCGTGTTCCCTTTATCAACTTCTTTGACGGCTTCCGTACTTCCCACGAGATCCAGAAGATCGCTATCTGGGACTATGAGGACCTGAAGGAAATGACCAATATGGAGGCTGTGGATGCTTTCCGCAAGCACTCCCTGAACCCCGAGCGTCCCGCAATGCGCGGCTCTCACGAAAACGACGATATCTTCTTCCAGCACCGCGAGGCCTGCAACAAGTACTACGATGCACTGCCCGCAGTGGTTGAGAAGTATATGGCTAAGGTCAACGAGAAGCTGGGTACCAACTATCAGCTATTCAACTACTACGGTGCTGAGGATGCTGACCGCGTGATCGTTTGTATGGGTTCTTTCTGCGACGTTGCAGAGGAAGTCATCGACTACCTGAACGCACACGGTGAGAAGGTCGGTTTGATCAAGGTTCGCCTGTTCCGTCCCTTCTGCGCTGAGAAGCTGCTGGCTGCAATTCCTGCAACTGCTAAGAAGATCGCAGTTCTGGACCGTACCAAGGAGCCTGGTTCTCAGGGCGAGCCTCTGTACCAGGATGTGGTTATGGCTTTGGCAAAGGCCGGCAAGAACGATGTCACTGTGATCGGTGGCCGTTACGGTCTGGGTTCCAAGGACACCCACCCCGCTTCCGTCTTTGCAGTTTACGAAGAGCTGGCTAAGGACGCTCCCAAGCACGAGTTCACCATTGGTATTGTTGACGATGTAACTAACCTGTCCCTTGAAGAGAAGGTCTCCCCCAACACTGCTGCAGAAGGCACCATCGAGTGCAAGTTCTGGGGTCTGGGCGGCGACGGCACTGTTGGTGCTAATAAGAACTCCATCAAGATCATCGGTGACCACACCGGCAAGTATGTACAGGCTTACTTCCAGTACGACTCCAAGAAGACCGGTGGTGTTACCGTTTCCCACCTGCGTTTTGGCGACAAGCCCATCAAGTCCCCCTACTACATCAACAAGGCTGACTTTGTGGCTTGCCACAACCCTTCCTACATCACCAAGGGCTTCAAGATCGTGCAGGACGTGAAACCTGGCGGCGTGTTCCTGATCAACTGCCAGTGGTCTTTGGAGGAGCTGGAGCATCATCTGGATGCTGCTTCCAAGCGCTATATTGCTGAAAACAACATTCAGCTGTACACCATCAACGCTATTGACCTGGCAATCAAGGTCGGTATGGGCAAGCGTACCAACACCATCCTGCAGTCCGCATTCTTCTCTCTGGCAAATGTTATGCCCAGTGAAGAGGCAATTGGCTATATGAAGGCCGCTGCTGAAGCTTCCTACCTGAAGAAGGGCCGCGATGTTGTTGATGCTAACTGGAACGCAATTGATGCAGGTGCTACCGCTTATGTGAAGGTTGATGTGCCTGCTGCATGGGCAAATGCAGAAGCTAAGGTCGTTGAGACCGTTCTGGAAGGTCCTGCAGATACCGTTGCAGTTGTTAAGAACATCCTCAATCCTGTTGGCAAGATGGATGGCTACAGCCTGCCTGTTTCCGCCTTCACCGACTATGCTGACGGTCAGTTTGCACTGGGCGCTGCTGCATACGAGAAGCGCGGCGTTGCTGTGACTGTTCCCCACTGGGATGAGACTAAGTGTATCCAGTGTAACAACTGTGCATACGTTTGTCCTCACGCTACCATCCGTCCCTTCGCTCTGACCGAGGCTGAGGCTGCTGCCGCGCCTGCTGCTACCCGTATTGTGGATATCAAGGCTGGCAAGGGCAAGGGCGTTTACAAGTACACCATGGCTGTATCTCCTCTGGATTGTATGGGCTGCGGCGTCTGTGTCGGCGTCTGCCCCACCAAGGCTATCACTATGGTTCCTCAGGAATCCGAGCTGGCTGAGCAGGAAGTCTTCAACTATATGGTTTCCAAGGTCGCTCAGAAGCCCGAAATGGAAGACAACTCTGTCAAGGGCAGCCAGTTCCGCAAGCCTCTGCTTGAGTTCTCCGGCTCCTGCGCCGGCTGTGCTGAAACAAGCTATGCCCGCCTGGTGACCCAGCTGTTCGGTGACCGGATGTATATCTCCAACGCTACCGGTTGTTCCTCCATCTGGGGCGGCCCTGCTGCTACCTCTCCCTACTGCGTCAATGCTGAGGGTCACGGTCCTGCCTGGTCCAACTCCCTGTTTGAGGACAACGCTGAGCACGGTCTGGGTATGTATACCGCACAGGCTGTGATCCGTGAGTCCCTGGCTAACAAGGTTCGCACCGTTATGGAGACCACCGCTTGCGACGAGCGCAAGGCTGCTTGCCAGGCTTGGCTGGATAGCTTCAACGATGGTGAAGCTAACAAGGCTGCTACCAAGGCTCTGATCGCTAACCTGGAAGCTAAGGTCTGCTGCAACACTGTTGCTGACATCCTGGCTAAGAAGGAATACCTGTCCAAGAAGTCCGTCTGGATCTTCGGTGGCGACGGCTGGGCATACGACATCGGCTTCGGCGGTGTTGACCACGTGCTGGCTTCCAACAAGGATGTTAACATCTTCGTATTCGATACCGAGGTCTACTCCAACACTGGCGGACAGGCTTCTAAGGCTTCCAACATCGGTCAGGTTGCACAGTTTGCAGCTTCCGGTAAGGAAACTAAGAAGAAGTCTCTGGCTGAGATCGCTATGAGCTATGGTTATGTATATGTTGCCCAGATTGCTATGGGTGCAAACCAGGCTCAGACCATCAAGGCTATCTGCGAGGCAGAGGCCTACAACGGTCCTTCCCTGATCATCGGCTACGCACCCTGCGAGATGCACTCCATCAAGGGTGGTATGATGAACTGCCAGGCTGAAATGAAGAAGGCTGTTGACTGCGGTTACTGGAACCTGTTCCGCTTTGATCCCTCCAAGGAGACCGGCAAATTCCAGCTGGATTCCAAGGCTCCGAAGGATGGCTATCAGGAGTTCCTGATGAACGAAGCTCGTTACAGCCGTTTGACCCGCGAATTCCCCGAGCGTGCTGCTGAACTGTTCGCACGGAACGAGGCTGCTGCTAAGGAGCGCTGGGAGCATCTGAACAAGCTGGTTGAGATGTATAAGGACTAATCCCTAATATGACAGAAAAGATCCCGGAATGCTTGCATTCCGGGATCTTACTGTATATATCTATTAAATATGAATATTCATTTGCCGCATCTTTTCACGAATTGCAGCATATGCTTCATTTTTATCTGATAATGCTAACACCTGCTGTTCAAAAGGACAAATTCCATCACCTTGTCGGTTGATAATATTTTCAACAAGTGTGCCGTACTCCACAACTACATTATATTCTTTCAGCACTTGCAGTGCCGGTTTGCTGATAACATGAGCATAGATTGTCCGAACACCAAGCAATAGATAAAGAAACGCCGTCGCCTTTCCTACCACCTTATCAGCCGCTGTATATTTGCTAAAGTCCGTTTCATCTTCAACCCATATCACAAGAGGTCTTACACCCCGGAGTTTAGATGTGAAAATACATTCATCCTTACAAAGGACAGCAGTATATTCACCAGCTATCAGCAATTCCTTTGCTTTTAAAATATCATTCATCTGTGACCTCATTTGAAAATATAGCGGCAGGGTTTCCCCTGCCGCCTATAATTATTTAAAATACTTGATAGCGGCCTCAAACATACGAATGTCGTAGTTTCCGGGCACATTCCGGTACAGATCCTTGCCAATACGCTCACTGTGTCCCATCTTACCAAACACTCTTCCGTCAGGAGAAGTGATGCCTTCGATTGCAAACAAAGAACCGTTGGGGTTAAAGGCAGTATCCATAGTAGGATTGCCATTCAGATCCACATACTGCGTAGCGATCTGACCGTTGGCAGCCAGCTGCAGTGCCAGTTCCTGAGAGGCAAAGAATTTGCCTTCGCCGTGGGAGATCGGCACATTCACAATATCGCCCACATTCATCAGGCTCAGCCAGGGAGACTTATTGGAAGCGATACGGGTGTGAACAATACGGCTCTGGTGACGACCGATGGTGTTGAAGGTCAAGGTAGGACAGTTTTCATCGGTGTCGATGATCTTACCGTAAGGCACAAGGCCCAGCTTGATCAGCGCCTGGAAACCGTTACAGATACCGCACATCAGACCGTCCCGCGCATCCAGCAATGCACTCACTGAGTCCTTGACCGCAGGATTTCGGAAGAAGGCTGTGATAAACTTTGCAGAGCCATCCGGTTCGTCGCCGCCGGAGAAACCGCCGGGAATGAAGATCATCTGACTTTCTCCAATCTTCTTTGCCACAGTTTCTACACTACGAGCAACATCATCTGCAGTCAGGTTGCGAATCACAACGATCTCAGCCTCCGCGCCTGCATCCATAACCGCCCGGGCAGAATCGTACTCACAGTTTGTTCCGGGGAATACGGGAATCAGCACCTTAGGCTTTGCAACCTTGATTGCAGGAGCAACATCACACTTGCCGGCGTGATCCAGACTGGGAATCTTTTCGGTAGTTTCGGTAGTAGCTGTGCCATATACGCCCTCCAGAACCTCTGTGTTAAGCTTATAAAGCTCATCAATAGAAACTGTTTCAAAACCGTAAGCGATAACAGGCTCGACCGTAGTGTAGCCGATCAGCTGTGCAGCATCATACTCCTCTGTCATCTCCGCAAGGATCATACCGTAGGCAGGACCGTACAGAAGCTCCGCACCACCTACAGACTTAAAGCCGATATGGTTACCAAAGGACATCTTCATAACAGCCTCAGCAACACCGCCGGCATCAATTGCCCAAGCAGACTTCACCTTACCTGCCAAAGACAGGGCGTGGAACTGATCCCAGCTACGGTTTCTGCCTTCATAATCAGACAGATCCTTTGTGCCGAAGAGGTAAACCGGGTTGCCGGCTTCCTTAAATTCATTGGAAATAACCTGGCTTGCCAGCACGGGCGCAATGGCAAAGGAGATCAGAGTAGGCGGAACATCCAGATCCAGGAAAGAACCGGACATGGAGTCTTTACCGCCGATAGCCGCAGCATTCATACCAAGCTGTGCATCCATTGCACCCAGCAGTGCCTGGAAGGGCTTGCCCCAACGGGCAGACTCGTTGCGGAGCTTTTCAAAGAACTCCTGCAAGGTCAGGTATGCGTCCTTGTAGTCTGCACCGGCAGCAACGATCTTCGCAACAGAAGAGATCACGCTTGCCTGTGCGCCCACATAAGGATCAGCGCTCAGCAGATCCGGGTCGCAGCCCCAAGCCATCAGGCTTGCCTGCTCAGTCTTTTCACCGGGCAGAACCGGCAGAACTGCTGCCATTGCCTGAGTGGGAGTGAGTTGCTTTTTGCCGCCAAAGGGCATAAGCACACTGCCTGCGCCGATGGTCGCATCAAACCGCTCAACAAGGCCTCTCTGGGAAGCAAACTTCAGATCGGAAGCAATTTCCTTCAGGCTGGTCTTGCAGGGATAGTCAGCCTCCTTGCCGTCGGCAACCGAAACACCTGCGTGCTTAACTGCACCATTGGTATCCAGGAAGGATCGGGCAAGATCTGCAATTTTATTGCCCTTCCAGGTCATTACCATACGAGGCTCTTCTGTAACAACCGCTACGCGGTACGCCTCCAGGTTTTCAGACTCTGCAAACTTAATAAATGCATCTGCATCCTCAGCAGCAACCACAACAGCCATACGCTCCTGAGACTCAGAAATTGCCAGTTCTGTTCCGTCAAGTCCCTCGTACTTCTTACGCACAGCATCCAGATCGATTTGCAGGCCGTCTGCCAATTCACCGATGGCAACAGAAACACCGCCTGCACCGAAGTCGTTACAGCGCTTGATCAGGCGCGTTACTTCCGGATTGCGGAACAGGCGCTGGATCTTCCGTTCCTCGGGAGCATTACCCTTCTGAACTTCAGATGCCATTGTTGTCAGGGACTTTAAGTTATGACTCTTGGAAGAACCGGTTGCACCGCCGATGCCGTCACGACCGGTACGACCGCCCAACAGGACAACCACATCACCGGCAGCAGGACGCTCACGGCGTACATTATAAGCAGGTGCAGCAGCAACTACAGCACCGCACTCCAGACGCTTTGCTACAAAGCCATCGTGGTACAACTCTGCAACATGACCTGTAGCAAGACCGATCTGGTTGCCGTAGGAAGAATAGCCTGCAGCAGCAGTCTGGCACAGCTTGCGCTGGGGCAGTTTGCCAGACAAGGTCTCATTTAAGGGCTTGGTGGGATCACCAGCACCGGTCACACGCATAGCCTGATGGACATAAGTACGACCGGACAAGGGGTCACGGATACAGCCACCGATACAGGTAGCCGCGCCGCCGAAGGGTTCGATCTCAGTAGGGTGGTTGTGTGTTTCGTTCTTAAACATCAGAAGCCAGTCCTGATCTTCTCCGTTGACCTTAGCAGTAACGTGAATAGAGCAGGCATTGATCTCTTCGCTTTCATCCAGCTCAGGCAGCAGTCCGCGCTTTTTCAGAACCTTTGCGCCGATGGTGGCAATGTCCATCAGGGTCTGGGGACGCTTGGCAGCCTTTTCTTCTCCATAGACCTCCACACGGGCAGCCAGGTAGCGCTCATATGCTGCCTGAACAGCGGGATCGTCGATCTTTACATCGTCAATATGGGTGGAGAAGGTAGTGTGACGGCAATGATCAGACCAGTAGGTATCTACCACGCGCACCTCGGTAATGGTAGGATCTCTGTGTTCCTCATCCCGGAAATAATTCTGCAGGAATTTCAGATCATCCAGATCCATAGCAAGACCCAGTGTATTGAGCAGATCAGAAAGCCCCTTCTCATCGAGGGAAATAAATCCGTCAATGGTTGCAACCGTTTCCGGCGCAGCATAGTTAACTGCCAATGTTTCAGGCTTTTCCAGTGCTGCTTCCCTGCTTTCCACTGCGTTGATCACATAATTTTTGATCGCAGCAATGTCACCTTCGCTTAAGTTGCCCTCAAGGGCATAGACCTTCGCAGAACGAATCACAGGACGGTCACCCTGAGAAAGGATTTGAATACACTGTGCAGCAGAATCTGCCCGCTGATCGAACTGACCGGGCAAAGGCTCTACTGCAAACACATAGGAACCCTGTGCAGAAATTTCTTCTGTGGCGATATCCAGCTGGGGCTCAGAAAACACTGTCTTTACTGCATAATCAAACAGTTCCTCAGAAATGTTTTCTGCATCGTAGCGGTTAAACAGGCGCACCTTGCTCAGTCCATTAATGCCCAACAGGTTCACAGCCTCGCTATAAAGAGCTCTGGCTTCATTGTCCAGGCCCGCTTTTTTCTCTACAAATATTCTGTATACCAAAATCAGTTCCTCCCGGCTTTCAGCGCCTTTGCGCCAATATCGTGTCGGTAAAACGCGTTATCGAAATGGATCTTATCCACCTTTTTATAAGCATCTGCAATGGCAACCTCCAAGGTGTCTGCAACTGCAGTAACACCAAGGACACGGCCACCGTTCGTAACCAGCTTGCCATCCTTAATTGCTGCGCCAGCCACATAGACATTAGATGCAATTTCCTCAGGAATTGTCATTTCATAACCCTTCTCATAGGAAACAGGATAACCATTTGACGCCATAATGACACAGCAGGCGTTTTTATTGGCAAACTTTACTTCTGTTTCAGCAAGTGTGCCGTTGGTAGTCGCCTGCATTACTGTCAGCAGGTCGCTTTCCAGCAGCGGCAGGACAACTTGTGTTTCCGGGTCACCGAAACGGCAGTTGTATTCAATGACCTTCGGTCCGTTGGGCGTCAGCATCAGACCAAAATACAAGCAGCCCTTAAAGGTGCGACCCTCAGCGTTCATAGCCTTAATGGTAGGCAGGAAAATCGTCTGCATACAGGTCTCAGCCACAGCATCGGTATAATAGGGGTTGGGTGCAACAGTGCCCATACCGCCGGTATTCAAACCGGTGTCGTTATCCCCTGCCCGCTTATGGTCCATAGAGGAAACCATCGGCTTGACGCAGTTGCCGTCAGTAAATGCCAGAACAGAAACCTCAGGACCGGTCAGGAATTCCTCTATAACGATCTGGTCGCCGCTCTTGCCGAACACCTTATCCGCCATCATAGAATGGACTGCGTCCTTTGCTTCATCACGGGTCATAGCGATAATAACGCCTTTGCCAAGCGCCAGTCCGTCAGCCTTAATAACAGTAGGAATGGGAGCAGTGTCCAGATAGGTCAGTGCTGCTTCCATATCTGTGAAAACCTCATATTCCGCAGTAGGAATACTGTACTTTTTCATCAGGCTCTTGGAAAACACCTTACTACCTTCAATAATAGCAGCGTTTGCACGAGGGCCAAAGCAAGGAATACCCTTTTCTTCCAGTGCATCCACAGCACCCAGAACCAGCGGATCATCCGGTGCAACAACCGCATAATCAATGCCGTTCTCACAGGCAAATTTGACAATGCCTTCAATATCCTTCGCGCCAATGTTTACACAGGTGGCATCCTTTTCCATACCACCGTTACCCGGCAAAGCGAAAATCTCAGAAACAGACTTGCTTTCTTTCAGTTTCTTAATGATGGCGTGTTCTCTTCCGCCACCACCAACAACCAGTAATTTCATAATTATCACTCCATTAATGGTGGAACAGTCTCATACCGGTAAAGGCCATTACGATGCCGCGATTATTGCACTCCTCAATAACCAGGTCATCACGGATAGAGCCGCCGGGCTCAGCAATGTACTTAACACCGGAAGCAGCAGCGCGCTTGATATTATCACTAAAGGGGAAGAATGCATCGCTGCCCAGTGCCACATTCTGACGGGTGGACAGGAAAGCCTTCTTCTCTTCCTCAGTCAGGCGCTCAGGCTGCTTAGTGAAGTAGTTCTGCCAAATGCCGTCAGCGCAAACATCCTCTTCGTTGCCGTTGATGTAGCCGTCGATCACATTATCTCGGTTGGGACGGCCCAAATCCTCGCGGAAAGGCAATGCCAGGGTCTTGGGATGCTGACGCAGGAACCAGGTGTCAGCCTTGCTGCCTGCCAGTCTGGTGCAGTGAATTCTGGACTGCTGACCGGCGCCAACGCCGATTGCCTGACCGTCGACAGCATAGCAAACAGAGTTAGACTGGGTATACTTCAGGGTAATGAGAGCAACGATCAGATCGATCTTTGCGCTCTCAGGCAGATCCTTATTTTCCGTAACGATGTTCTCAAGCAGGTGCTCACCGATCTTAAAATTGTTACGGCCCTGCTGGAAGGTAATGCCATAGACCTGCTTGTTCTCAGCCTCTGCGGGAACATAATCAGGGTTAATGGCTACCACATTGTAAGTACCCTTGCGTTTGGTCTTCAGGATTTCCAGTGCTTCGTCGGTGTAAGCAGGTGCGATCACGCCGTCGGAAACCTCACGGGCGATCAGCTTAGCAGTCAGTGCATCGCAAGTATCGCTGAGAGCAACCCAGTCGCCAAAGCTGCACATACGGTCGGTGCCGCGGGCACGAGCATAAGCGCAAGCCAGAGGATTCTCGTCCAGCTCCGGAATGTCATCTACAAAGCAGGCCTTCTTCAAATCGTCGCTAAGGGGCTTGCCCACAGCAGCAGAGGTGGGAGAAACGTGTTTAAAGGAGGTTGCCGCAACCATACCGGTGGCTTCCTTCAGTTCCTTAACCAGCTGCCAGGAGTTCAGAGCGTCCATAAAATTGATGTAACCGGGGCGACCATTAAGAATGGTAAAGGGCAGGTCGCTGCCATCGTGCATATAAAGCTTAGCAGGCTTCTGGTTGGGGTTGCAACCGTACTTGAGTTCAAATTCTTTCATTTTGTTTCTCCTTTACTGATGCTTATTGATGATTCTCTGCTCATACTTTCCGCTTTCCAGATCGGTATAACGGACAAACAAAGAAATCTTATTGTCTTTATTCAAGTTTTCCCAAAGCATATTGGTGAATTGATCAATGTCACCGTCGATTGCTACCCGTTCAGGCTCACCCTGGAATGTGGGGATCACAGGATTTCCGTCACACACATAGGTGTGGATGAAATGACCCAAGCCTGCGATTGCAGGATACTCATAGAAGAACCGGGCACAGGCAGTGCCTTCTGCATCAGCAGATTTCAGGATGGACATCTTATAGCTGCCGTCGCCTGCCAGAAGACCGGAAATTCTGGGTGTCCAGTTAGGACCGTCGTCCTCAAACATTCTGGTACGCAGCGCAGCTTCCCAGCTTTCACCCTTTGCTAGTTTTTCCCAAATGGTATCTGTCTGGTCACCGTTGGTAACGATCAGGCCGCAGCCTGCCTCACGGACAGGATGATAGATAATCAGGTGGGGATCTTTCATAAGGCTGGGATCAAAAGCCTCTGTGCGGATGCCGTCAGGCTCCCGAACAAACACACGGTTACGGCTGTTAACACTGCGTCCCATAATAAAATAAGCAGCAACAGACTTCTTTCCGTCAGGGGTGATACCCAGTACGATACCGCGACCGGGATAAGTGTTTGTAGAGAGCTTCTCGCTCAGCGCACCAATTTCATAAACATTCATTGCTCATTATCCTTTCTGTCTGCTTGACACAATATCCTTACTTACTATTTCGGCGGCAGCAGGAAGAATCTTCCATTCTGCCTGTTCCATTACCCGGCGTTGCAACACTTCAGGGGTATCCCCCTCTTGAATTTCCACAGCCTTCTGAAGCAGTATCTTTCCGCCATCCGGAATCTCATTTACAAAATGAACGGTTGCTCCGGTAACCTTGACCCCATATTTCAGTGCTTCCTCGTGGACACGCAGTCCGTAATAGCCCTTGCCGCAGAAAGACGGGATCAAAGAGGGGTGAACATTGAGAATTCTCTCTGGGAAATCCTTTGTGAAATTCTCACTAAGAATAGACATAAAGCCTGCTAAGACGATCAGATCGATATTATGTATTTTAATATGCTCCTTGATCTTTTCCTCGAAGGCATTCTGACATCCGCATTCCCGCTTGGTAACCACTGCCTGGGCAATTCCGGCATTTTCTGCCCGCTTCAAAGCATAGGCATCCGGATTGTTGGCAATTACCAAGCTGATCTCACCGCTGCTGATCATACCGGCATTTTGTGCATCGATCAGCGCCTGCAGGTTTGTACCGCCGCCGGAAACCAGGACTGCAATTCTGGCTTTATCCATCCTAAAATCCCCTTTTTTACTCAATAACGACCTTAGTTTCAGATTTAACGATCTTACCGATCAAATAGGCATCCTCGCCCTGTGCTTTCAGCACTTCCAGTGCAGTATCCGCTTGATCGGCAGGAACAACAATGCTCATACCAACACCCATATTGTAGGTGTTAAACATATCCCGTTCCGGAATGTTACCGGTCTTAGCGATCAGATCGAAGATGGGTAGCACCTTGACTGCTTTCTTATCGATCACTGCACCCAGTCCATCGGGAATAGAACGGGGAATATTCTCATAGAAACCGCCGCCTGTGATGTGGCTGATGCCCTTCACATTTACCTTTTCCAGCAATGCCAGAACCGGCTTTACATAGATACGGGTGGGAGTCAACAGTGCCTCAGCAGTTGTCTTTCCGCCCAGCTCCTCTCTGGGAACATACAGGTCAGGGTTATTGTTATCAATATCAAACACCTTACGGCACAGGCTAAAGCCATTGGAATGGATGCCGGTGGAAGGCAATGCGATCACCACATCTCCTTCTGCCATTTTGGTATTGTCGATAATCTTTTTCTTATCTACGATGCCCACTGCAAAACCGGCCAGATCGTAGTCCTCCACAGGCATCATACCGGGATGCTCAGCAGTTTCACCGCCGATCAGTGCAGCGCCGGACTGGACACAGCCCTCAGCCACACCGCCAACGATTTCGGCAATCTTTTCAGGAATATTCTTGCCACAGGCAATGTAGTCCAAGAAGAACAAGGGCTTTGCGCCGCAACAGATAATGTCGTTGACACACATAGCCACTGCATCGATACCGATGGTATCGTGCTTGTCCATCAGGATCGCCAGCTTTACCTTTGTGCCGCAGCCGTCCGTTCCGGAAACCAGTACAGGCTCTTCCATACCGGCAATGGGCAAACCAAAACAGCCTCCAAAGCCGCCAACATCATCCAAGCAACCCTCATTGCGGGTACGGGCAACGTGCTTTTTCATCAGTTCAACCGCACGGTAACCGGCGGTAATATCCACGCCTGCAGCGGCGTAGCTTGCAGAATAGCTCTTTTCCATAATATCGCTCCTCTTTTTCATTCCTTGCCGGTCCAGCAGTAGGTACACAGCTTACAAGGTTCTAATCCGATGGCGCTGATCACGCCTTCAAGAGTCTGGAAACCCAGGGATGCAAACTTGAATTTATCACAAATAGCCTTACGCATCGCCTTTCCCCGCTCTGTATCGCCGTTTGCATACTCATCAATATGCTTTAGGCCTTCCTCGCCCTCCAGTTCCACGATCACCCGACGGGAGATCAGGTCCATATCGCTGGTAGAACGGGAGAAGTTCAGGTACTTACAGCCATACATAATGGGCGGACAAGCAGAACGCATATGAACGGATTTCGCGCCGTTTTCATACAGGAAATCAACAGTTTCCTTCAGCTGGGTTCCGCGGACAATGGAGTCATCCACAAACAGTAGATTTTTATTTGCGATCAGCTCGTGCACCGGGATCTGCTTCATTTTCGCAATCTTATTCCGGTCGGACTGACGGGCTGGGGTAAAGCTTCTGGACCAGGTAGGCGTATATTTGATGAACGCTCTTGCAAAAGCTTTTCCGGTTCGGTTTGCATAACCGATAGCGTGGGGTGTGCCGGAATCGGGAACGCCGCCGACATAGTCAATATCCATCGAACGGCCCTGTGCCATATCCCGCTCTGCAATAGCAGCGCCGTTGCGGTAGCGCATTGCTTCCACATTTACACCCTCGTAATTGGAGGTAGGATAGCCGTAATAGCTCCAAAGGAACGCACACATCCGCATTTCCTTACCCGGCTTTGCCAGCAGGGTCATTCCGTCCGGAGTGATTTCAACGATCTCGCCCGGTCCTAATTCGCAAACGTGCTCATAACCGAGCTTTGTATAGGCAAACTGTTCGAAAGAAACTGCATGTCCGTCTTCGTTTTTACCGATCTGTACCGGAATTCTTCCCAGCCGGTCACGGGCGGCAATCAGATTGCCGTCATCCTTCAAAAGCAGAATGTTTGCAGTGCCGTCAATAACGCTCTGGGCAAATTGGATACCTTCCGCAAAGGAGTTTTTCTGACTGATCAGTGCTGCTACGATCTCATTGGAATTGATCTTTCCGCCGGTCATTGCGTCAAAATGACCGCTGTTGCAGGAAAGATACTGCTCGATCAATTCATCTGCATTATTTACAATACCCACTGTAGAGATCGCATACGTGCCAAGGGAAGAACGGATCAGCAGCGGCTGAGGATCTGTATCGCTGATACAGCCAATAGCCGATGTTCCCTGCATTTCCTCCAGAACATGTTCAAACTTCGTCCGGAACGGCGATTTCTCAATATTATGGATCACTCTTTGCAGACCGATCTCCGGATCAAAAGCAGCCATACCGCCGCGGCGTGTTCCCAAATGGGAATGATAATCCACACCGAAGAACACATCCATCATACAATCAGAACGGGATGTAATTCCAAAAAAGCCTCCCATTGTTTACTCCTTTACGCAAAACAAAAAATGTGACAAACAGCATTTTGGCGGGCAGCGGCCGCGGCCGCTGTCCGTCAAAACAGTAACTTATTTATGCAAAAAACAGCTTATTCAGGGTCATCGGATCGATATACTGACCGTCCTTGTAAACGCGCATATTGCCGGATGCGATCTCATCGATCAGCATAACCTTGCCATCTGCATCGTAGCCGAACTCAAACTTGATATCGTACATATCCAGGCCCTTTTCCTTCAGGTCATCGGCAACGATCTTGGTGATAGCCTGGGTCATAGCCTTCAGATCATCGTACTGCTGGGCAGTCATAACACCTAGATCGACAAGACCGTCCTTGGTAACCAGAGGATCGCCCTTTTCGTCATTCTTGAAGGTGGTTTCCACATAAGCAGGCAGATCCTGACCCTCTACGCAGTAGTCGGAGTAACGGCGGAAGAAAGAGCCAACAGCCTTGTAGCGGCAAATGACTTCCAAACCCTTACCGAACACCTTAGCAGGCAGAACTTCCATTGTGGTGTTTTCCAGATCAGCACTCACATAGTGAGTCTTAATGCCGGCAGCATTGATCTTCTCAAAGAAATAGATGGACATACGCAGGTTCACATCGCCAACGCCCTCGATGGTCAGGCCAACAGAGTTTTCGCCGGGATCGAATACGCCATCCTTGCCGGTGCAGTCATCCTTGAACTTCAGCAGGTAATTGCCGTTATCCAGAGCAAAAACATCCTTAGTCTTACCGGTATAAACAAGTTTCTTTTCCATATTTCATTTCTCCTTTAGAAATAATTTACATATTAAAGTGCTGCAGCAACGGATGCATCCTTTTCCAAAACCTTTTGCGCATCGGATGCGCGCTTAGCATCCAGTTTTGCTGCCAATTCCTGATCCTCAACCGCAATGATCTGTGCGCACAGCAGTGCAGCATTTGCAGCACCATTGATCGCAACAGTTGCTACAGGAATGCCGGTGGGCATCTGAACTGTAGAAAGCAATGCATCCAAGCCGTCCAGAACAGGACCTTTACAAGGGATGCCGATTACAGGCAATGTTGTATTTGCTGCAATTGCTCCAGCCAGGTGCGCTGCCATACCGGCAGCAGCGATGATCGCACCAAAGCCGTTTTTGCGGGCATTCACTGCAAAGTCACGCGCTTCAACAGGGGTTCTGTGGGCAGAGTAGATGTGGACTTCATATGGGATCTCAAGGCTCTTCAGCATATCCACAGCCTTTTGAACGATCGGCAGGTCACTGTCACTGCCCATTATAATTCCAACTTTTTTCATAATCAATCCTCCAAGACCTAAAAAAGGGCGCAATCAACCTGCAACGGTCAACTGCGCCCAGACGGTCGGCATTTCTTAAGTTCTTTGTTTCCCAGTGGTGCTCCACCTTACCCGTCAGTCGCAAAGAACGCAAAATTTATCGCTTATATATTGTATCATGGCGTCATTTTTGTGTCAAGGCAGGTTTCGCTGTTTTCTCTCTTTTGGATACTATTTTTACGCGATTTCACCTTGGATTTGTGTAAGTTTTTATCACACAGAAGTAAGCACCTTTTTTGACTCACAGTACACACACCGATAGATACCACGATCTGCATCAACGCAGCGGAAAATATGGTCCAATTCCTGTTCTGTGGAACTGATACAGCGGGGATTGTCACAGGAGAGTTTGTTGACAAGAACATCACCAAGCGACTCCATTTGCCGACCCTCTTCCGCCTCCTTCAAAAGCTTCAGGATCAGTGCCATGCGCATATATTTTCCGTTAAGTGCCTGACGAAAATATGCCGCTCTGGGATCTTCGTCCACCTTCACGCTGATCTCATTCACACGTGGCAGCGGATGCAGCACGCGCATAGTGGGCTTGCCAAGTGCCATTTTTTCAGGGGTGAGCACATAGCTATCCTTCAGGCGTTCATACTCATCAAAGCTATCAAACCGTTCCCGCTGAATACGGGTCATATAAAGAACATCAAGTTCTGGTATCGCCTCCTCCAAAGAGGTGGTCTCCACATAGTCCATACCGTTCTTTTCCAGAACCTCGTACTTGACATACTTAGGCAGGCGCAGCTCATCCGGTGCGATCAGGACTACCTTAATGTTCTTATAGCGGCTCATAGCAGAGATCAGGGAATGTACCGTTCTGCCATACTTCAGATCACCGCAGCAGCCAATAGTAAGATTGTCCAGTCTGCCCAGCTCACGGTAGATCGTCAGCAGGTCAGCCAAAGTCTGGGTGGGGTGGCAGTGACCGCCGTCACCTGCGTTGATGACCGGAATGCTTGCACTTCTTGCAGCCACATAGGGTGCGCCCTCCTTGGGGTGGCGCATTGCCATAATATCTGCGTAGCAGCTGATTATCTTTGCCGTATCTGCAACGCTTTCACCCTTAGAGGCAGAGGACGAGCTTGCCTCAGAGAAACCAAGAACATTACCGCCAAGCTCATACATAGCTGCTTCAAAGCTCAGGCGCGTACGGGTAGAAGGCTCAAAGAACAAGGTAGCCAGCTTCTTACCACGGCAGGCACCGGCATACTTTTCCGGGTGTTCGCTGATATCGCAAGCTGTGTGCAGCAGCTCGTCCAGCTCTTCAACGGAAAAATCTACAATATCGATCAGACTTCTCATTATTTTGCTCCATTCACAGCCAGATAATTCTTGATCCGCTCAACATTTTCCTTGTTTGCAGGATTTTCTTCTAAATACTCGATAATATCATATACATCCACAACAGAGTACACAGGGAAACCAAATTCCTCTTCGATTTCCTTCATCGCCAGCTTTTCGCCCTGACCCTTTTCCTTTCGGTCAACCATAATGAAGGTTGCAGCAACCTTTACATTCTCAAGACCACTGAGGATTGCCATACTCTCACGAATAGCTGTGCCGGCAGTAATCACATCTTCAACGATAACGATCTCCTCACCGGGCTGGGGAACATAGCCAACGAACACGCCGCCTTCGCCATGGTCCTTGACTTCCTTACGGTTAAAAAAGAAAGGTACATTCAGACCGTTCTTGCTCAGGGCAACTGCAGCAGATACTGCAATGGAAATGCCCTTGTATGCAGGTCCGTAAAGGACAGATTTCTTGTTGCCCAACTTGTCAGCATAGGCCTTTGCATAAAACTCGCCCAGCTTTGCAATCTCGTCACCGGTCTTGATCATTCCGGCATTGACAAAGTAAGGAATTTTACGGCCGGATTTGGCAGTAAAGTCGCCAAATTTCAGAACGCCTGCACCCTGCAGAAATTCAATAAATTCTCTTTTATAGCTTTCCATTTTTATATCCTCTCTCAGTCACAAAATTCCGCAATGCAGCGCTCGTACGCAGCAACCGGATCTGCAGCAGCCGTAATGGGACGACCTACAACGATGTAATCAGAGCCGATCTCCTTTGCCTGGGCAGGGGTCATAACCCGCTTCTGGTCACCCACATCCCCGTCTGCAAAGCGCACGCCCGGGGTAATGGTCAAAAATTCCTTACCACAGGTATCGTGCACCTTACCCGCTTCCAGCGGAGAGCAAACAATACCATCCAGGCCTGCATTTTTTGCAGTCTTAGCATAATGCATAACCACCTTATCAATGGGCTCTTTAATAAGGATGTCCCGCTCCATAGCCCCCTGATCGGTAGAGGTCAGCTGAGTAACCGCGATCAGTAACGGACGGCTGCCATCCGGACGGGTCAGACCCTCCAGTGCGCCCTGCATCATAGCGGTTGCTCCAGCTGCGTGCAGGTTCGTAATATCCACATCCAGATTGCTTAGAACGGACATTGCCTTCTTAACAGTGTTGGGAATATCGTGCAGCTTCAGATCCAAAAAGATCTTATGACCTCTTGACTTGATCTGTCTGACGATCTCAGGACCCTCAGCATAGAAAAGCTCCATACCAATCTTTACAAACGGCTTACGGTCTGTGAACTTATCCAGAAACTCAAACGTCTGCTTTGCACTGGCAAAATCGCAGGCAACAATTACATCCTTACCCATTACTTTACCCCTCCTATAATTTCACTTAATGTGTTAATTCTGTATTCTTCCATCACTCTGGGAAGATCATTGATGATATCCCGGCAAATATAGGGATTTACCAGATTTGCTGCGCCAACCTCAACGGCTGTTGCACCTGCCAGCATCATTTCGATCACATCTTCAGCACTGCTGACGCCACCCATACCAATAACAGGAATATTGATCGCATTTGCCACCTGATAGACCATCCGTACTGCCACCGGGAAGATCGCAGGTCCGGAAAATCCGCCCATCTTATTGGCGATCACAGGCTTTCTGGTACGAAGATCAATCCGCATACCAAGCATTGTGTTGATGAGGCTAATGCCGTCTGCACCTGCATCCTCGCAGGCCTTCGCAACAGAAACGATGTCTGTCACATTGGGACTAAGCTTAACGATTACCGGCTTTGTGGTAACCTTTTTCACAGCTGCAGTTACTTCTGCCGCCGCCTTGGGGTCAGTGCCGAAGCTCATACCACCGCCGTGGACATTGGGGCAGCTGACATTCACTTCCAGCCAACCGACCTGCTCCTGCTGATCAAGCTTTTGGCAGGTATAGGCATATTCCTCAACGCAAAAGCCGCTGACATTTGCCATGACCGGTTTGTGGAAGCATTTTTTCAGTTCCGGAAGTTCGTGTACAATGACATTCTCCACACCGGGATTTTGCAGTCCAACTGCATTGATCATACCGGCAGGACACTCAGCAATTCTGGGTGTAGGATTGCCAAAGCGGGGCTCTTTTGTAGTTCCCTTAAAAGAGAATGTTCCCAAACAGTTAATATCGAACAGCTGGGCATATTCATAGCCATAGCCAAATGTACCGGAGGCAGGGATCACGGGATTATCCAGCTCAATTCCACAAAGGTTTACACTCAGCTTTCCCATAGGATCTCCTCCTTCCGCATAATCGGTCCTTCCTTGCAAATGCGCTTATAGCCGGTGATGGTCTTGCAGGAACAGCCCATACAAGCACCAAAACCACAACCCATACGCTTTTCAAAGCTCAGCTGACCGGAAGTGGTCGACGCAGTATAAATTGCCTTCAGCATCGGCTCCGGACCGCAGGTGTAGAAATAAGTATATTGCATATCTTTCAATGCATCGGTCACAAAACCTTTCACGCCGTAAGAACCGTCTACAGTAGTTACAGTTACAGATGCACCCAAAGCCTTAAACTGCTCTTCATAGAACACTTCTGCCTTGGTGTTAAAGCCAAGAATGACCTGCACTTCCCTGCCCTGGTTGATCAGTTCTTTTGCAAGCAGATACATAGGAGGAACGCCAACACCGCCACCGATCAGAACAGGATGATCACCGGCTACACTCAGATCATAGCCGTTACCCAAACCGGTCAGCACATCCAGCTTGCCGCCGGACATTTGGGACATTTGGCGTGTGCCCTTACCTACAACCTTATAAATAATGGTCAGCAGGTCATCCTGAACGTCGCACACAGAGATAGGTCTGCGCAAAAACAGACCTTCCAGCTGGATGTTCACAAACTGTCCGGGCGCCGTGATTTCAGAGGTGTCGCCCTGTAAAATCATCCGATAGACATTGTCCGTCAGCGGAATATTTTCAACAATTTCAAAAATTCCCTTTTTCATTTTAACTCCTTATAACTGGGACTTTAGCGGAGGAAAAATCCTCCGCTAAAGTATTAAGCATCGATGGTGGAAATCGTCAGGGTGGTTTCCTCCAGAACATCCAGAAGAACCTTCACAGTATCCAGCGCCGTAAACATCGTTACATTGTACTCTGTTGCGATCTGACGGATCTTTAAGCCGTCGTCATGGGCAGAGCCGGGATCTCTGGTGTTGATCACATAGGCAATGTGACCCTGACGCAGTGCCTCAGGAATTTCCTCACTGCCGGTGCTGATTTTTTGCAGCACGTGGGTACGGATGCCGTTCTCTTTCAGGAATTTCGCAGTGCCCTTTGTGGCTTCAATATTGAAGCCCAGCTCATAGAAACGGCGGATCAGAGGCAGTGCCTCTTCCTTGTCCTTGTCTGCGATGGTTGCAAACACTGTGCCGTAGTTCTGCAGATGCATACCGGATGCCTGCAGTGCCTTATACAGTGCACGTGTCATTGTCTTATCATAGCCAATGGCTTCACCGGTAGACTTCATCTCAGGAGACAGGTAAGCATCCAGACCACGGATCTTATTGAAGGAGAACACAGGTGCTTTTACATACCAGCGGTCCTTCTCTGTGGGATAAATGTCGAAGATGCCCAATTCCTTCAGGCTCTTACCCAAAATTACCTCAGTGGCAATATCCGCAAGGGAGTAGCCGGTGGACTTACTCAGGAAAGGTACAGTCCGGGAAGATCTGGGGTTAACTTCAATAATATAAACATTGTCGTTTTCATCCACGATAAACTGGATGTTGAACAGACCCACAATGCCGATACCCAGGCCCAGCTTCTTGGCGTACTGCAAAATGATACCCTTGACCCGGTCACTGATGGAGAAAGGCGGATAGACAGAAATGGAGTCGCCGGAGTGAACGCCGGTGCGTTCTACCAGCTCCATAATACCGGGCACAAACACATCCCGTCCGTCACAGATCGCATCCACCTCGACCTCACGGCCCTGAATATACTTATCCACCAGAACCGGCTTGTCCTCGTCGATCTCAACAGCAGTGCGCAGATAGTGGCGCAGCTGATCCTCGTTTGCGACGATCTGCATTGCCCGACCGCCCAGCACGAAGGAAGGACGCACGAGAACAGGATAGCCGATCTCAGCAGCGGCATCAATACCGTCCTGAATTTTAGTAACAGCACGACCCTTTGCTCTGGGAATGTCCAGCTCGTTAAGCAGGTTTTCGAAAGCATTGCGGTCCTCTGCCTTGTCGATCGCAGCACAGTCTGTACCGATGATCTTCACGCCCCGTTCAGCCAAAGGCTGGGCAAGGTTAATAGCAGTCTGACCACCCAGAGAGGCGATCACACCCACAGGCTTCTCGAACTCGATGATGTTCATAACATCCTCGGGAGTCAGCGGCTCAAAGTACAGCTTGTCTGCGGTGGTATAGTCCGTAGAAACGGTTTCGGGGTTATTGTTGATAATGATGGCTTCGTAGCCGGAGTTGCGAATGGTCATAACCGCGTGAACGGTAGAATAGTCAAACTCAACACCCTGACCGATACGGATCGGACCGGCGCCCAGCACAACGATTTTCTTCTTATCCGTCAGAACAGATGCATTTTCGCCGGTGTAGGAAGAATAGAAATAAGGAATATATGCGCCGGTATGGCAGGTATCCACCATTTTGAACACCGGGAACAGATTAATTTCCTTGCGCAGATTGTACACATCCAGCTCTGTGCAGTTCCAAAGACGGGCAATATACTTATCGCTGAAGCCCATCTTCTTTGCCTTCTTAAGAATCTCGGTATCCCGCACATTTTCCTTCAGCGTATTCTCCATTTCCACGATGTTCTTAATCGCTTCCAGGAAGAAGGGCGTGATCTGGGTAACCTCGTGAAGCTTTTCAATGGAAACACCATGGTAGATCAGCTCTGCAATGGCGAAAATATTATCGGAGCGGAACTCCTTGATATAGTCAAGCAGTTCCTCAACGGACATATTATCAAACTTAACGTGATAAATATGGTTTGCACCGATCTCCAGAGAACGGATACCCTTAAGCAGACATTCCTCCAGATTGGAGCCAATGCCCATAACCTCACCGGTAGCCTTCATCTGAGTGCCCAGCTGGTTGGTGGCAGAGGTAAACTTATCAAAGGGGAATCTGGGCAGCTTTGCGATCACATAGTCAAGATGCGGCTCAAAGGCTGCATTGGTGTTGGCGATCTTAATATCCTCCAGTGCCATACCCACTGCGATCTTGGCAGTGACACGGGCAATGGGATAGCCGGATGCCTTGGAAGCCAGTGCAGAAGACCGGGAAACTCTGGGGTTGACCTCGATCAGATAATATTCGCTGGAATGGGGGTTGAGTGCAAACTGCACATTACAGCCGCCCTCGATTTTCAGCTCCCGAATGATCTTGATTGCAGAGTCGTTGAGCATTTTCAGATCGTGGTCGTTAAGGGTCATAATGGGAGCAACAACCAAGCTATCGCCGGTGTGAACACCAACAGGATCGATGTTCTCCATACCGCAAATGGTAATGGCGTGGTCATTGCTGTCACGCATAACCTCAAACTCGATCTCCTTATAGCCCTTGACAGACTTCTCGATCAGCACCTGATGAACAGGAGAAAGCTTAAAGGCATTCAGACCCACATCCACCAGCTCTTCTTCGTTGTAGGCAAAGCCACCGCCAGTGCCGCCTAGGGTAAAGGCAGGACGCAGAACAACAGGATAACCGATCCGGCTTGCTGCTTCTTTGGCTTCCTCGATGGAATAGGTAATCTCAGAGGGAATGACCGGCTCGCCAATAGACTGGCACATTTCCTTAAACATTTCCCGGTCCTCTGCCCGCTCGATAGATGCACTGGGCGTACCCAGTAACTCCACGCGACATTCTTTCAAAATGCCCTTCTTTTCCAGCTGCATAGCTAAGTTAAGACCGGTCTGTCCGCCAATGCCAGGAACGATTGCATCAGGACGCTCGTAGCGTATGATCTTAGCAATGTACTCAAGCGTCAAAGGCTCCATATACACCTTGTCCGCAACCACAGTATCGGTCATAATGGTTGCAGGGTTAGAGTTACACAGAACCACCTCGTAGCCTTCCTCCTTCAGAGCAAGACAGGCCTGGGTGCCTGCATAGTCAAACTCGGCTGCCTGTCCGATCACGATGGGACCGGAGCCAATGATCAGAATTTTCTTAATATCCGTTCTCTTTGCCATTTTTATATCCTCCTACCTTTTATACACAATCTTACCGTCACATACAGTCAGCATACACTGACCCTTCAGCTTCCACCCGGCAAAGGGTGTTGCTTTTCCTTTTGAGAGGAATGTATCCGGATCAACCGTAAATTCCTGCTCCAAATCCCAGACAGTGAAATCTTCACCGAGTGGGATATTAAACCGTTTTCTGCTGTTTACTGCCAAAAGCTCTATCAGCTTCTCAAGAGAAATAATACCCTTTTGAACCAGGTGGGTATACAGCACCGGGAAAGCAGTTTCAATTCCGACCACGCCGAAGGCGCTCCCTGCAAGGCCCTTGCTCTTTTCTTCGGCACTATGGGGCGCGTGGTCCGTGGCGATCATATCGATCGTTCCGTCCACAATTCCTTCCACCAGTGCAAGGCGGTCTTCCCCGCTTCGCAGGGGCGGGTTCATCTTAAACCGTCCGTCCTCCTGCAGGTCACTGTCGTCCATAACAAGGTAATGAGGACCTGTCTCACAGGTCACGTCCACGCCCCGCTTTTTTGCCTGACGGATCAGCTCCACACTTTCCTTGGTAGAAATATGACATACGTGGTATTTGCAACCGGTTTCCTCCACCAGTTTCAGATCTCTTGCGATCTGCACATATTCGCTGGCACTGCAAATTCCTTTGTGACCGTTTTTCTTTGCATATTCTCCGTCGTGGATATATCCACCACGCAGGAGGCTGTTCACTTCGCAGTGTGCAACGATCATTTTACCCAGCGTCTTTGCCCGGAGCATTGCCTGGCGCATCCTATCATCACTTTGCACACCCTTACCGTCATCGGAAAAGGCGATCACATTCGGGGCCATTCCTTCCAGGTCCGCAAGGGTCTCTCCCTGCTGACCTACTGTGATTGCACCGTAGGGATAAACATGGATCACTGCCTGATCCTCGATTAGCTTCAGCTGCTGCTGTAAATGCGCTTTGCTGTCCGGAACCGGATTAAGGTTCGGCATCGTACATACTGCCGTATAGCCACCCGCTGCAGACGCCAGAGAGCCTGTTTCTACGGTCTCTTTATAAGAAAACCCCGGCTCGCGAAAATGCACGTGCACATCACAAAAGCCGGGAAAAACAGTATATCTGGAGGTGTTAAAAGGAAACAAAGCCTCCGCTACGGGAGTTCCGGATAAAAGAACACTATCCACACAGCAGCAAACACTTTTCAGCTTATTTTCTGTGCGCATCATTCCGGTTTCCTCCTAAGTTCAATTTTATCCGTCTAAGTATACCACAGGGCAAAGATTTTGTCAAACCCTGCGGCATACATTTCTGTTACCATTTTCAACAAATTTTAGTTACTTAGGAAAATCCTCTATATCCAAATCCACAAACGGATAGACCCGCTGCCAAGTACCTGCCGTTTTCTGAATACTGCTTCTGTGATTGCTAAGGAGTCTGACAATATTATATACATCTATCCATATTTCAGAATTGCACTCTTTTTGGCTTTCCTCGAAGATCAGCTCCATACCAAAATGCAAATGAACGGTTTCAATATTATTGGTATTTTCTCTGTCGGAATAGCCTGTGCGACCCATAAAACCGATCAGGTCACCTGCCTGCACAATATCACCCACTTGTAAACCATCAGCAAAGGGCCTGTCCTTTTGCAGGTGGGCATAATAATAGTAGCGCTTTGAATCAAAGGAACGGATGCCGATCCGCCAGCCGCCGTATCGGTTCCAGCCCATAGCCTCCACCACACCGCCTTCCACCGCAACAATGGGTGTGCCGGCACTGCCCATCAGGTCGTTTCCTAAATGCTTTCTTGCAAATCCAAAGGAACGGCTGTTACCGAAATCTGAGCAATGACTATATCCGTAACCGGCTGCAATGGGCGAATATGCCTTCAAGCCATAGCTCGGCTTCAATTCTCCATCTATTTCAATTGCAAAGCTGCCAAGCAAACCGCCCAGCGCTGCATTGTAGGCGTTACGATAATAGGAATAGTATTTATATAAATCTCCCAGCAGCTCTTCCGGGCTCTTATCCCCTTTTAGTTCCTGCACTGCCTTCTTTACCGATGTCAGCGGGCATTTACCGCCGGTGCGGCAAGCTGCCAGCGCTAGAGAATCGATCCAGCTAATATGCTTTTCCTGATCGAAGGTTGCAATATCTGTATCCATTGCATACTTTAGAGATTCATAAGGTACACCGAAATCTACCCAACGAATTGTTTCTGCGTTGACAGGGGCAATCACAAGCACAATGCTTAATAACATAACGAAAAACCGCCGTTTCACAAAATACCACCTCTGGGGTATTTTGTGAAACAGCGGACACATCATACAATGAAATTATTTCAAATCTCTACGGATACCCTCAGCAATCCGGTAAACATCCTCCATTTTCTGAATAGACGATATCTTCTCTTTATAATAATTTGCGTATGCAACGCCCCTTAAGTACCATGCAAAATGTTTTCTCGCCTCTAAGCAGGCAATGTGTTCCCCCTTATCTTCATATGCCAGTTCAAATTGATGAACTGCTACATCCACCCGTTTGGCAAGGGGTGGGCGTTCCGGCAGATCCTTACCGTTTAGCGCAGCCTGTACCTCAGCAAACACCCATGGATTGCCAAAGGTGGCACGTCCGATCATCACACCGTCAGCGCCTGTCCACTTTTTGCAACGCACTGCTGTTTCACCATCCACAATATCGCCGTTGGCAATCACCGGAATAGAAAGCTGGTCCTTCACATTTGCGATCATATCCCAGTCTGCAGTGCCGGAATAGAGCATACTTCTGGTTCGTCCGTGGACTGTGAGCATTGCTGCACCGCAATCCTCCATTCGTTTTGAAAAGTCCAGAACATTGATACTGCCCTTGTCCCATCCAAGGCGGCATTTTACTGTTACAGGAACATCTACCGCAGCAGTAACAGCTTTGACGATCTCGCCGGCAAGTTCGGGGGTACGCATCAATCCACAGCCGTCACCGGAATTGGCAATTTTTGGCATTGGACAGCCCATATTGATATCCAGAAAATCTGCACCGGAAATTTCCAGTGCAAGAACTGCGCCCTGTGCCATAATGGCTGGATCATTGCCAAATATCTGCGCCCCGCAAATACTGCCGGCATTTTTCTTCAGCAGTGCTGCACTCTTTTTATCCTTATATACCAGCGCTCTGGAGGAAACCATTTCCGTTACGGTCAAGTTTGCACCCAGCTCAGCGCAGACAGTACGAAACGCCCAGTCTGTCACCCCTGCCATAGGGCCAAGCGCTACCGGGTTATTCAGTTCCAGATTACCAAGCCGCATAGCTGCAAATTCCTTTCTTTCTATTGGGTAGCATTATAGCACAGCCTACCCGTTGCTGCAAGCTAAAACATTGTTGACAGCAGCCACGCAGCACCAGTTGCAACTGCACCCAGACACGCCCAAGCCGGACCATATAAGAAGAATATGGGTTTCTTTCTTCCGGATTGATTACCAAGCAGTTTCTTCGCTTCCCGCAAAAGCGCCTGCTCCGTCACACCTTCCTGGCCAAGCGCTCCATCCTTTAATATAAAGATTGCCTGTTCAAACAGTTTCGGGTCCGGAGAATGGACTACGATCACCTGACGGGAGATACCTTTTACCATATTTACCACCTCTTGGAAGTAGTGTTCCCAGGAAAGGCGGTTTCATACCCACTTATCCTTCATCCTTTGGGCGCTTATAACGGCCCTTTGGCTGCCACTCAGGAAGCGGAAAGCGCTGCATCGCGTCGAATATCCGCTCCTTCAGGTCCGGATATTTTGCAGTCAGGTCATACACCAGCTGCTTGATTTCCTCCCGCTTAGTGTGCTTATCCACAGGGCAGCGGTTTGTTAGAACCGGCAGATTTTGCCGGGTGGTAAAGCTGTCCACAGTCTTTTCGTGTATATAGAGCATTGGGCGAATTTGAATGATACCGGTTCGGTCCAGGTCTGTTACCGGCTGAAAACAGCTAATGCGTCCTTCGTAGATCAGTGACATTACAAAGGTCTCCACCGCATCATCATAGTGATGACCCAACGCCAGCTTGTTAAGTCCTCTGTCCAGCAGTGCCTGATTGAGTGCCCCACGGCGCATCTTGGCACACATAGAGCAGGGGTTCTTTTCCTGCCGGTAATCAAAAATGATAGGACCGATCTCGGTCTTAACAATTGTATACGGCACATCCAGCTCCCGGCACAGTTTTTCTATTTCGCTAAAGTCCATACCCATACCCATATCGATGGTAATTGCCTCCAGCGTAAAGGCATTGTGATTGTATTTCCGCAGTTCGGCAAGTAACACAAGCAATGCCAGGGAATCCTTGCCTCCGGAAACCCCTACACCGATTTTATCGCCGGGAGCGATCATCTGATAATCTTCTACGCAACGGCGCACAAGTCCGACTAATTTTTGCATTCTATATTCCTCCAAATTTATAAAATAGGAAGTGAGCATTTAAGAGTATTTGAGAGTAAATGCGCGTTTTTAAGAGTTTTAAATGGTTTTCATAAAAATTTCCGAAAAAGTTGTTGACATTTACAAACACATATGGTTTAATAATCAAGCGTTTTGCAGTCATTGTACTGCGTATATATGAATTTGTCAAAATATTTTAACCTAATGGAGGAACGCATAATGTCCACTACTCTGCTGAAGAAGGAGACCCTGGAGCGCAAGTGGTATATCATCGATGCTGCCGGTAAGCCCCTGGGCCGTACCGCTGTTATCGCTGCTAACATCCTGCGCGGTAAGCACAAGGCTACCTTCACTCCCAACGTTGACTGCGGTGACTATGTGATCGTGATCAACACCGACAAGGCTGTTCTGACCGGCAAGAAGCTGGAGCAGAAGACCTACTACCGTGTATCCGGCTGGATCGGCGGTCTAAAGGAAACCAAGGCTCGCGTTATGATGGAAAACCGCTCCGACTATGCTATGGAACTGGCTGTTAAGGGTATGCTGCCCAAGAACACCATCGGCCGCAACAGCATGGGCCGTCTGCACCTGTACAAGGGCAACGAGCATCCCCACGCTGCCCAGAAGCCTGAAGCCTGGACCCTGGACTGATTTGGAGGTAAACGATTATGTACGAGAGCAAGAAGAAGTATAACTACGGCACCGGTCGCCGTAAGTCCTCCGTTGCCCGTGTTCGTGTTTACGAGAACGGCACCGGTTCTATCATCATCAA
>JAZQDL010000076.1:0-17500 GCA_045546835.1 Faecousia sp. | reverse complement strand
GTTCTCACGGCCGGCATAAATAGCGCCGGAGCGGTCGGTCATAATAATGTTCTTGAAGCCTGCGCTCAGCAGCAGCTTAACAATGGAAATTGCAGCTGCACCTGCACCGGAGGTGACGATCTTCACATCTTCCTTCTTCTTACCAACCACCTTCAGGGCGTTCAGCAGACCAGCCAGGGTAACGATTGCCGTGCCGTGCTGGTCATCGTGGAAAATGGGAATGTCGCACTTTTCCTTCAGCTTCCGCTCGATCTCGAAGCAGCGGGGAGCAGCAATGTCTTCCAGGTTCACGCCGCCGAAAGAGCCGGAGATCAGATAAACGGTGTTAACGATCTCGTCAACATCCTTACTCTTAACACAAAGAGGGAATGCGTCCACATCGCCGAATGCCTTGAACAGAACGCACTTGCCTTCCATAACAGGCATACCGGCCTCAGGGCCGATGTCGCCCAGACCCAGAACGGCAGTACCGTCGGTGACGACCGCGCACAGATTGTGACGGCGGGTCAGGTCATAGGACTTGTTTACATCCTTGCTGATCTCGATACAGGGCTGTGCAACACCGGGGGTGTAAGCCAGAGACAGGTCTTCCTTAGAAGCCACAGGAACTGTGGAAATCACTTCGATCTTGCCCTTCCACTCGCCGTGCAGGCGGAGGGATTCCTTTGCGTAATCCATATCTGTTACCTCCATTATTTACATTATGCTTCAAAGGGGAAGCGGTAGCTCAGGTTAAACTCGTCACGCAGTGCAATAAATTCCTTCTGGATCGATTCGCCAACCGGTACACCTTTATCCCGACGATCCATCCAAGCCAAATATTCCTTTTCGCCGGCAGTGTAAATCCGCTCAGCATCCGGAGCTTTCTCAGACTCACGAAGACCTCTGCAAATGCTTCCGGCAGTCTGCTTGAAGGTATCAAGTCCCATAAAGAATTCGGGATTCAGAACAATAAAGAAATGACCGAGCCGATACATTCTGTTGTTTCCCTCTGCGTCCTTTCCACTCAGCTCCTTCATAAACGGGCCACCCGTCAGTGCAGCGGAAAGGATCTCTACAATGGTAGTAAAGCCATAGCCCTTATAGCCACCGGTCTCCTCGCCGAGACCGCCCAGAGGCAGCAATGCGCACTTGCCGGCTCTCATATTTTTCAGTATCTGACCGGAGTCAGTCATAGTGTTACCGTCTTCTGTAACAACCAGACCGGCAGGGGTCTCCTTGCCCATACGCTCATAAAACTCGATCTTACCGTTCTGGACAATAGAGGTGGCGCAGTCAAAGTTGAAGGGGAATTCCTCGTCTGTGGGTATAGTAAAGGTAAGGGGGTTTGTGCCCATCATCGGCTCAACGCCAAAAGTAGGGGCAACAGAAGGTCTGGCGTTTGTGCCGGAAATACCGATCATACCAGCCTTTTCCGCCATCGTTGTCCAATAACCGGCAATGCCGTAATGCGTAGAGTTCGTGATAGCACCGGCTGCCATACCATAGATCTTTGCCTTCTCGATCAGCTTTTCCATCATCTTATAGGAAGCCACCATACCCATACCGTTATTGGCGTCCATAACAACAGTGGTGGGAGTTTCCTTCAAAATATCGATCTTGGTTACCGGCATCAGCGTTCCGTTCTTGATGCGGTCTAAGTAAATGGGCTTGAAGCGGTTGCAACCGTGGCTCTCAATTCCCCGTCGGTCAGATTCCAGAAGTACATCTGCGCAAATCTTTGCATCCTCTTCCGGCACTCCGTAGGCCTTGAACACATCGATCATAAAATTATTGATCAAGTCCCATGCAACATAAGGTCTGGTTTCCATTTTTATAACCTCCAAAATGATTTTATATGATTGCTTTTTGGCTCAAAATATGTTATTATTATATTGAGTCGATCAAAACTTGTCAACATTCCCCAGCGCTATCGAACATTTCAAACAGTATTTGATCGCTATTGTGATCTTTTTGATATTTTCTATTGAGGTAATGGACATGCCCTTTTATGAACGAGAAGCGCGGATCTTGAATGCACTGTTGGAAAAGGACACGGTTCGTGTTCAGGAGCTTGCGGACAAGCTGTATATCAGTGTGCCAACCCTGCGACGGGATCTGGCAAAGCTGGAAGCAATGGGTAAAGTTATCCGCACCCACGGTGGCGCAAGACTGCGAAAAAGTCCGGCAGATAAGCAGATCCCTATTATCCTGCGGGAGCAGGAGCAAAACAGCGCCAAAGATATTATCGGCAGAAAAGCGGCGGAGCTTGTTAAGGACGGAGATATTATTATGCTGGATGCCAGCACCAGTGCATACAGCATAATTCCCTATCTTGGTGATTTTAACGATTTGATCGTCATTACAAGCTCTGCAAAGGCGGCGGTTTTACTGGGTCAAATGGGAATTCAGACCATTTGCACCGGCGGGCGGATGATCACCCACAGCTTTGCCTTTATTGGGGATGATGCGGAGCATACCCTGCGCAGCTACAATGCGGACATTTCCTTTTTCTCCTGCCGGGGACTATCTATGGACGGACGGCTTACGGACAAATCTGTGGAAGAAAATGTCCTTAGAAAGGCAATGCTGCAGCAGACAAAACGCAATGTTTTTCTGTGTGATAGCAGTAAGATCGGGCATATTTTTCTCAACACGCTGTGTTATGTCTCAGATATTGACGACATCATTTGTGAAGCACCCCTGCCCCAGGAAATTTTACAAGCTATGAAGAAAGACAGTAATTAAATTGCGGAAGATATTCTTATCGTCAAATTCCAGTTTGTCGGTCAAGCATATTGTAGGGCGGGGGCTTGCTCCCGCCGTTGGAAGCACCTGATCATTGGCGGCGTGAGCAAGCCCCCGCCCTACATATATCTGCCCGGTAAACAGAAATTTACCGCTTATATGACAGCAAAAGGGTCTGTTGCAAAATTTTGCAGCAGACCCTTTATCCTATTCCATTTAGGCAAGTGCCTGAATGAGCTTACCCAGAACCGGTTCAAACGCAGCGCCGTACCAATGGTTTTCCTGCAGGGCGGTGGCTTTAATGCATTCCACAGTATAATCAGCGGCAATTTTTGCAGCATCAAAAGCGGTTTTGCCGCGGACCAATGCGCCCACGAAGGCAGATGCGTAAATATCTCCTGTGCCATGGCAGCTGTTGGGGAGCTTGTCGTGTTCGTAGTAGGCGTATTCTCCGTTTTCCAGCACCACAACACCGGTCTTGCCAGGGGCATAGGAAATACCGGTGAAGATCACATTCTTGCAACCCATAGCCGTCAGCTTGTATAATATCTCATCAATATAAGCCCGGTCATAATCAGGATTGTAGGGCGTATCTGTGAGCAAGCAAGCCTCAGTCAGGTTGGGGATCACGAAGTCAGCCTTGCTGCACAGCCCCTTCATAGCCTCTACAAAAGCCTGATCAAAGCCAGGATACAGATTGCCGTTGTCTGCCATTGCCGGGTCTACGATCTTCAGGCAGCCCGGTGCAGCCACTTCTGCAAAAAGGTCAGCAACATAATCGATTTGCTTGGTGCTACCCAGATAGCCTGTATAGATGGCGTAAAAGGAAATATTTTCCTTCTTCCAGTGGTCCTTGATGGCAGGCATATCCTCCGTCAGATTACGGAAGGTATAGCCGCTGAAACCGGCTGTATGGGTGGAAAGCACTGCAGAGGGCAGAACACAGGTTTCAATGCCGCAGGCAGAAATGATAGGCAGTGCAACTGTTAAAGAACACTGTCCTACGCAGGAGATGTCTTGAACTGTCAAAATTTTCGGATAAGCCATATAAAGCGCCTCTTTTCTTAGGATGGCTTCATTTTACCAGCATCTGGTCATAAAACAAGTGCCATTTCGCATAATAAAAGTATTACCAGTTTAGACGGAACTAGCAAAGCCCCGGCAGATCACTCCGCCGGAGCTTTGCTATTTAGGATGCAGACAAGCATTCTTTGTTTTGGGGAAATATCCCCCGCAAAGGCTTCCCCTCCATGAGATGCATTTGCAGGAAACAGAAGTTTCCTGCATTTTTACTATTTCTTCCGCAGCGCAACGCCGAAGCAAAGGGCCAGCACCGCCACAGTCAGCAGTGTCACATTCCACATAAGCCCGTTTGCGTCCGACAAGATCTGGACGATCTCCTGCACAGATGCCATTATGCCGACGATACCAAACACGGTAATTAAATTCATAATCCGTGTGCTTCTGACCGTTTCCAGTTCTTGCTGCTGGGCAACCAGTATATCGATCTTCGTGCTGATATCCTGCATTGCAGAATCCGTTTCAGACACCTCCAGCAAATATGCATAAATTTGCTTCACATTGTTCCAGCGGGACAAATTGGCCGGAGAAACCGTTCCAAACGCCTGGAAATTCAGCATCAATCTTTTTAGCTCAATAATAGTTCTCAGCTTGCGGGGTTTCAGATCCGCGATCAGCTGAGTAAAACGCAGACAGGTATACTTTTCATAGAGGGCAAGCAGTGTGATGGGCAAGCCGTCTTCTGCCTGTGTCTGCATTTCCTGTTCCAGATCGAGCGCTTTGCTTGTATCCGCCACCGCATATGCGGTGGTTTGGGAAGTGACACAGCAGCCCCAACGATAACCGTTCAGCGCTGTGTTCTTTACTGCGTAAGCATAGCGGATATCCTCTTCAGAATCATCCTCCAAAAGCGCATCGGGGCTGTGCATCTGGTGCAGATTAAAGGTGACCCTTCTCAGCTCCTCCAAAGACGGATACAGCGTATCGCCCAGGGCTAAAATATATGTATATGCCTCAAGCAAAACGGAAGCTTCACTGTTATAAAATCTTTCCAGCTGCCAGCTGCTGCACATACCAAGCAGCCAATCATCCAACGAAAATTCCCGTTTTTCGCCGCTCGCTGCAACCATATAAAATTTAGCAGGATTGACTGCGTAGCCGGGGTTGCAGATGGTCCTGAGGGCATCCATCTGCAGGAAGGAAAGACCCATGCACAAAAATGCGATTTTTGTATTGAACACATACAACCAGGAGTCCAGAATGTCAAAGCTGTAGCGCTCCGCCTGCTCAGCGACTTCACAGTGGGAATAGCAGTCATCCTCACACAAATAAGAAATCAGTGCGTTTTTCTCAATTTTATAAACTGTACCAACAGATCGGTCCTGGCTCCCATCAAACATATTTTTTATGTTCTCGTTAATGTCCATCGTTTGCAGCTTGTACATCTGCAGTGCTGCCTCGGCAGCCTCGTACTCGCCCGAATACCGAAAGGGCACGATAAGATACGCGCCGTATTTGTAATTCATAATTTCTCTCTTTTCTTAATAAAATCATTTCTTGTCGTGACGGAGCATTCCCAGGAAAATGGAGATCAGTGTGAGAATCTCGCAAATGATCGCGCCCCAGGAGCCCACAATAACATTATAGATCAGCCAGGCGGGAGAGCTGACAAGTCCGCATTTCCGCACAGCCGCTGCATCCTTCAGCCGGAATCCTACATTCAGCGCCACCATTCCGATTACCGGCAACAGCTCGATTGCCAGATTAAAGGGTGTCAATTCTGTTCCAAACAATGTAAAATTCAAAACATACACCGTCACATAGGAAAGGACAAAACCGACAAACCAAGGCAGCCGGTCTGCTTTCAACTTTTCCTTAAAAAGATATACAATAGCACGAACCGTTGCCAGTATGTTCAAGATACCGCCTACTACCGCCCCAAGGAGCAAGTAGTTGATCGAAAACAGCGCTCCACCAAACAGCTGTAGGGCAATGACCGCTTTTTGCTTTTTGCATTGATAGGAAAAAATATTAAACAGCATAGCAATGATGCCAATGATCTGTGCGATGATTTCTATGGGGTTCATAATTCTCATTCCTTATGTATGAATTCTGCAAAGGCTTCTCTCAAGAAGGAGAAATCACTTTTTTCGTAGTAATAGTGTCCGGAGTTTTTCAGTTCCGCAACTGAAATATTTGGATTTTCTGCAAGGAGTTTGCCGGCTTTGCAGGATACCATTTCATCCTTACGGGACTGATAGACAAATGTGGACACATTCAATTGACCGATCATTTTCCGGACCTTTCGGATCTGAAAAAACAGTTCCAGATAGCGAGGTATCCAGCCCACATAATGCAGCAGGTTTCTATCCTCGGCGATGCCGTAACAATCCTTCGCCGCCTGAAGTTCTACATTAGTAGGATCAATCTTGCCAGAATGCACTTTAAAGGCATTTATAAACATTTTGGGTTTTAAACACAGCTTCAAGGGTACAGCCAATAAAAACAATTTGGTAATTTCAGGATTGTGTATTGCCTGTTCAACGGCTAGTAAACACCCCATAGAATGGGCAGCGATGTAAATTTCCTTATGGTCTTTGGACAGTTCCCCTACCGCAGCCGCAACTTGGTTTTGCCACTTTTTCATAGAAGTTCGAGAGAAATCCCGAACGCCCTTTCCGTGTCCGTCCAGTAACATATTATATATCGACAGGTTCTCAGGAACAAGAGGCACAAAGGCATTAAAATGGTTCGGTGTCCCCACAATGCCGTGGATAAACAATATTGCCTTTTCCGAATGATCTACAATGCGTTTATATTCTTTGTGCATTCCCCTCACCACCTTAAATATATTATAGCACAAATAGACAATTTTGCAATGACGCAGTATTGTGACGATCCGGTTACGGGACGATGTGCCTCAATCGTCCCCTACGGATAAGGTTAGGCATTGGTCGTAGGGGCGGATGCCTACATCCGCCCTTTGAAATATCATTGATGTGGGTGAAAATCAACTGGGAGGGTGCCAGCCCTCCTCTATAAATATTTATCAGCATTATATTTGAAAAAACGCAAAAAAAGGCTTGACAAACAGGCATCAGATAGCTATAATAAGCGTGTTCTGTTTTGAGCCGCCGGTATAGCTCAGTTGGTAGAGCAACTGATTTGTAATCAGTAGGTCGGGGGTTCGAGTCCGTCTACCGGCTCCAAGCAGACGGCAGAATTCAATATGGGGGATTTCCCGAGTGGCCAAAGGGGACAGACTGTAAATCTGCTGGCTATGCCTTCGGTGGTTCGAATCCACCATCCCCCACCAAAATCGACAAGTTTCGTAGAAGCTTGTCGATTTTACTTTTTCACTATTAACTCTTCACTTTTCACTCTTTTATTTCGAAATTTGTCGATTAAGTAATAAGTAATAGTGAATAGTGAAGAAGTTTTTCCGCCAACGGCGGAATATCGCTAATTCCATATTTTATATGTAAACATTTCGTAACGGCAGATTGTTTTTTCTTTTTCTTTGTGTTAAAATCAAAATATGATTTTTCCGATTGGAGGCACTTTCTTTGAAGAAAACACTATCCCCTGCCCGCAAGGAGCACAGCTCGTGGGCAACTGTGGGGCAGTTCTTTTTTAATCTATTGCTGATTGCCGCACCCTTCTTTCTGATTGAGCTTTATGGCAGTCTGCTCCTTGACCCATCCGACAATATGGTTTTCGCCTTTGGGGCAGCCTGGGCATTGCTGCTATCTTCCCTGCTTCTTCTGCTCCCCCGGAAGGCGGGACGAATCGTCTTTGGGATCGTCTACTTTGTTCTTGCCGGGTGGACAATGGCACAATGCGGCTACTTCCTGGTATTCGGCAAGCTGATGTTCGTATCCACTGTGCTCTTTGCCGGGGAAGGTGCAGGCTATCTGGGTGACATCCTTGCAGATTTTCCTGCAGTTTTCTGGATCAGCCTTGTGGCACTGCTGGTAACCGGTGTTCTGCTGATCTGGTTCTTTCCGAAAAAGCAGCCAAAGATTACAGGTCGTTTGCCCTATCTGGCAATTACCGCTGTGATGATTGCCGGTCTTTGGTTACTGCCGGAGGTTGTATTCCAGAGGGATAAGGATGTATGGGGCACGCGCTCTGATTACGCCCAGTCCTCTTCCCTCCGGGCGGCTTACAATGTAATGTTTGATGCCAAAAAGGTTTATGATTTTTCCGGCGTTTATCAGCTTCTGATGCGGGATGTCTGGAAAAACCAGCTCTATCCCCTGACGCCGGCATACCGCTCTGCACAAAAAGAGGACATTTCCGAAATCGACGAATATTTTTCCCAGCGGAGCGAAGCCGGTGATAATGATATGACCGGTATCTTTAAGGACAAAAATGTGATCCTTGTGCTGATGGAGTCTATGGATGACTGGATGATCACCGAAAATGACACCCCTACCCTCTATCAGCTTATGGGCGAGGGCATCAACTTCACCAATATGTATACCCCCGGCTACGGTCCTACCCGCACCCTGAACTCTGAATTTTGTATCAACACCGGTGTCTATATGCCCACCACCGGCCGGTATCTGTTTAACTATGTAACGAACGAATTTAATCAATCCACCGCTTCTCAGCTTACCGCAAACGGCTACAGTGCAGAAGTGTTCCACTACAACGATCCTGCATTTTACAGCCGTGGGGTCATTGAGCCGGCTCTGGGCTACAATTCCTATGTTTACTACGGAGACTACACCGATGATCCGGAAGATCTTTACAACGAATGTCTGCTCTTTGACATTCCCGAGATCAGTGATATCTTCTTCCGGGACGGGCAAACCTTTAACACCATCATCACTCGCTCTGCCCACTTAAGCTACAAATACAACGAGGTTCTGAGCTATCGCGCACTGAAGCAGTATCCCGAATACCGGGGTATGTACGGCAGTGAGGAAGAGGATTGCGCCCGGCTGAAGGCAAAGCTGGTGGATGATATGTTCGCCCGGCTGCTTACCGAACTGGAAGCGAATGGACAGCTGGACAATACAGTCATCATCGGCGTGACTGATCACTACACCTACGGCTATAAGAATATGGATGAACTGTACGCCCATTCCGGTGTAAATGACGATCTTCTTCTGGAAAAGACGCCGTTCTTTGTCTGGTCTGCTGACTGTCCTGATGTGGAAGTGACAAAAACAGTCAACACCTCCGATGTGTTGCCCACAGTTCTGAATTTGCTGGGGATCGACTCGCCCTACAATTATCTGGGTCAGGATGCCTTTGATCCCAACTACGAAGGCTTTGCCCTGTTCCCGGACGGCAGTTGGATATCCGGTGGTGTTGTCTGCAAAGCCCAGTCCGGCGGAGGCTATAAATTCCTGCAAAATGAGAATAACGCAGACCTGCCTGCGGAATATCTTGCCCAGATGGCAGATAAAGTGCAGACCTATATCCGCATCAGCAATTTGCTGCTGACAACGGATTATTACAAGTCTTAAAACCTGTAAAAAAGCGGCGGGGGTTTACTCCCGCCGCTACCGCACCTCCAAAATTTAATACTGCTGCTGTTTTGGGGCATCGAACCCCAAAACAGCAGAAGGCGGGGGGGGTTTTCCCCCCCCTCCACCCCCACCTCCAAATTTTATTCCTGCTGTTGTTTGGGGGCACCGAACCCCAAAACAACAGACGGCGGGAGCAAGCCCCCGCCCTACCATAGTCAGCTCGATAAGCAGAATCTTGTTAAAAGTGGCAGTCTCGACAGACTGCCACTTTAGTCAATTGTGATCGTTTCGCCCATTTGGGGGATCAATATCCGGGGGCCGTCGTTTATGCGGACGGTCTGCTCCACGGCATTCCAAAGACCGTAGGGGTCTTCTGACCGCTCCGGCAGGTGCAGAAGTACAAAAATTTTTGGTGCAAGGGCTTTTGTGATTTTCCAGCCCGTGCCGATGGCATAGGCATAGGGTGCGATCAGCACATCCGGTTTTGGAATGTCCTCTCTTCCCTGCCACTGCAAGGGGGAACTGTCCCCGGTGAACCAAATACATTTGCTTCCGCAAATGATAAAGCTCCGGTGCGCGATGTCATCAACTTTTCCAATATGGCGACTCTCCACAGGCAAAATCCGCAAAGGTCCGATGTCTGTGATTTGAATATCCGCAGGTCCTGTTATTGGACCTGCGGTTTTTTGCACATATTCGGAAACAAAAGCGGCATCGTAATGGTCTTTATGTTCGTGGGTGATCAGCACTGCATCCAGATGTGTTTGCAGCAGCGACCTCCGCACATCATCCGGGGTCGCCGGGTAGGGTTTGACCTCCCGGCTGACACCGTCCATTAACAGATTTTTGCCGTCCAGAGTCAGCAGCACACCTGCCGCCCCTGTTCTTTTGATCTCCATAGACTTGCTTACACGCCTTCCTTTGCCCGGCGAATGGTCTCTTCCACAGAGCAGCCATTCTGCACGGTATAGCCACTCAGGGGCACCAGCTTCTCGTGGATTGCATCCAGAATCCAGCTTGCCTGGGGGAAGAAGAACTCGTCGAACTCGAAGGGAGGTGTGATCCAGTTCTTTGCACCGATCACAACGGGAGGTGCATCCAGATCGTCGAAGCACAGCTCAGTGATGTTGCGAGCCACATCGTTCATAAAGCAGCCACGGGCGCAGGCATCGGAAACCAGAACCACACGGCCGGTCTTCTTGACGGACTCGATGATCTTGGTGTAGTCCAGAGGAACCATGGAGTGCAGGTTAATCACATCAGCCTCCATACCGTACTTCTCGCTCAGCTCCTTAGCAGCATCCATTGCCCGGTACAAAACTGCACCCAATGTCAGGATGGTAACATCCTTACCGTCACGGACCTTGTTGGTGTCACCAAACTCGATCTCGTAACGCTCAGCGGGAACGCCGCCCTCGTGGAACTGCTCGCCCACGTCGTAAATTCTCTGACTCTCGAAGAACACAACAGGGTCAGTACCCTTCAGGGCAGACTCCATCAGGCCCTTAGCTTCCCAAGGTGTTGCAGGGAAGCAAACCTTCAGGCCGGGGATGTGGGCACACAGCGCGGTCCAGTCCTGAGAGTGCTGTGCGCCGTACTTAGAACCAACGGAAACACGGAGCACCAGAGGCATCTTCAGGATGCCGGCGGACATAGACTGCCACTTGGACATCTGGTTGAAGATCTCGTCACCGGCGCAGCCGATGAAGTCAGCATACATCAGCTCCACCAGGGCACGGCCACCGGACAGGGCATAGCCAACGGCAGTACCCACGATGGCAGCTTCAGCCAGGTTGGAGTTGAACAGGCGGCTGTGGGGCAGAGCGTCCATCATACCGCGGTAAACTGCGAATGCGCCGCCCCAGTCACGGCAGTCTTCGCCGTAGGCGATCAGGGTGGGATCTTCGTAGAAACGATCCCAGATAACCTCAGACAGACCGTCACGGAGGTTATACATCTTCATCTTGGAAACAGGCTTGCCGTCCTTATCAAAGGGAGAACGGATCTTGCTCTTGATCTTCTTGTAGCCCTCAGCCTCTTCCTTGGGAACAGTGAACTCAGGCTCACGATCGTCGAACTTATCGACCTTCTGGTTGGAGAACATCAGGCGCTCAACCACTGCGGGGTCTTTCTTAAAGTCGCAGTAGGGGCTGATCTCAGGGTCAGCAGCAGCCTTACAGATCATAGTCATACGGTCCTTAGTCTCAGCCAGGATGGCGTCCACCTCAGCCTGAGTCATAACACCGGCCTCGATCAGCTTAGCAGGATAGGTGGTCAGGGGATCAACTTCCTTCCAAGCGTCCATTTCTTCCTTGGTGCGGTATGCATTCTGGTCGGAAACGGAGTGACCGGAGAAGCGGTAAGTGATGGTTTCCATCATCACAGGGCCCTTGCCGCTGTGCAGCAGCTCCAGATTGCGCTCCATTGCATCGATCACTGCCAGAGGATTATAGCCGTCCACAGTGACTGCGTGCATCTGGGTGGGGCTGACACCGGAGCCAATCCGAGCCATAACACCCTGACCCATTGTCTCGCCACGGGTCTGGTCGCCCATACCGTAGGAGTTGTTGAAGATGTTATACAGGATGGGCATACCGTCCTTGTGGCTCTCCCACAGGGTCTGGTACTGATCCATAGAAGCGAAGTTCAGTGCTTCCCAAACAGGACCGCGGGACATAGCAGCGTCACCCACGTTGCAGACCACGATACCCTTCTTGTCGTTGACCTTCTTGTACAGGGCAGAACCGGTGGAGATCGTACCGGAGCCGCCAACGATTGCGTTGTTGGGGTAGATGCCGAAGGGCAGGAAGAATGCGTGCATAGAGCCGCCCATACCCATATGGAAGCCAGTCTCACGGGCAAAGATCTCAGCAAGTGTACCGTAGAGAATGAAGCGGATCGCCAGCTCCTTAACGTCCTTGGTGTCGCCAAACTTCCGGGTGGACTTCAGGCACTTACCTTCCAGGAAGTTCTCCATCACATTCATCAGCTGCTCGTCGCTCATCTTGTTGATTGTGGACAGAGCCTTAGCCAGAATTTCGGAGTGGGAGCGGTGAGAACCGAAAGCAAAGTCGTTCTCGTCCAGCAGGTAGGACTGACCGACGCAGGCTGCTTCCTGACCGATGGACAGGTGGGCAGGGCCGGGATAGGTGTGGTCGATGCCGTTGTAGCCGCCCTGGGTCTTGATCTGGTTGAGCATGGTCTCAAACTCACGCAGAACGGTCATATCCCGGAAGATCCGGATCAGATCTTCCTTGGTATACTTACCGGACTTAAGCTCCTCGGCAACGGTCTTATTGTACTGATTAACAGGAATGTCGTTGAAGGTGACCTTGCCGGGGGCACGCACTTCGGCAGGATCGACAAATAAACTCTTAGGCATATTTCAGTTCCTCCTTAATTATTTCGCAAGCAGCGTGGTGAAGTTTTCCAGGTTCTGACCCAGCTCCTTCTGGAACTTGGCAGCAGGTGTGCCGTCCACAGCACGGTGGTCGTAGGTCAGGCTCAGGCCCATAGCGGGATAGATCTCGATTGCGCCGTCCTTGCCCTTGCGTACACGGTCAATCGTGCCGCAAACGCCCAGAATACCGGTCTGAGGCGGGTTAATAACGGGAGTGAAAGACTCAACGCCCATATTGCCAAGGTTAGACACGGTGAAGCTGCCGCCAGACAGCTTGTCGGGGCTGATCGCACCGTCGCGGCACTGGGCAGCCAGCTCCTTGACAGCCTTGGAGATCTCCAGCAGGCTCATTTCGTCTGCGTGACGGATGGTGGGAACCATCAGGCCGCGGGGGGTATCCACAGCAACGCCCAGGTTGACGTGGTTAAACAGGCGGATGGAGTTGTCATCCAGCATATTTGCGTTCAGGTCCGGGTGGTTCAGCAGTGTCCGGGAAACGGCGTACAGAACGATGTCGCCCAGAGTGATGCCTGCCAGCTCGCCGCCTGCAGCTTTGAGGACCTTGCGGTAGTTGAGGATTGCAGTAGCATCGAAGGAAGTGTTGTGGGTCAGCTGCGCCATTGTGTGGAGACTGGTGGTCATAGACTTGCTGATGGCACGGCGGATACCGCTGAACTTCACATCCTTGTACTCTGCCTCTGCCTCAACAGCAGGTGCGGGAGCAGCCACGGAAGCAGCAGCAGGCTGGACAGCCGGTGCGGCAGGTGCGTTAGCGATCAGAGTCTGTACATCACGCTCAATAATTCTGCCGTTGGGGCCTGTGCCGGTAGCGGCGGAAGCATCCACGCCAGCAGAAGCAGCCAGCTTCTTTGCTCTGGGGGAAACAGCTGCGCCGGAAGTTGCAGCGGCAACTGCACCAGCCACGCCAACCTTACAGACAGCTTCCAGGCAGGGAACTTCGTCGCCTTCCTGATAGAGGATCTCAAGGACTTCGCCTTCGGCAGTGGACTCGCACTCGAAGGATGCCTTGTCGGTTTCGTATGTAAAGAGGATATCGCCGATCTTGACCTTGTCGCCAACCTTGACTTTCCACTCGCCGATAATGCAGCTTTCCACGGTAATACCGGCCTTGGGCATAATCACAGCCTCAACACCGCCGGCAACGGGAGCGGCAGCAGCAGGAGCAGCGGCGGTTGCAGGTGCTTCTTCGGCAGCGGGTGCGCCGCCAATACCCTTCAGGCAAGCGGTGTCATCGCCGGGAGTGCCGACTGCGCAGACATTGAGCAGGCAAGGAACTTCGTCGCCCTCTTCGTAGAAGATATCAAGCAATGTACCCTCTGCGGTAGACTCGCACTCAAAGGATGCCTTATCGGTTTCGTAAGTAAACAGGATGTCGCCAACCTTAACAGCATCGCCAACCTTCTTTTTCCACTCGCCGATGATGCAGCTTTCCACGGTGATACCAGCCTTGGGCATCAGGATTCCCTTTGCATTGGTTGCCGCTGCTGCAGGCGCGGCAGGTGCGGGAGCGGCCGCTGCGGGTGCAGCCGGTGCTTCAGCAACGGGAGCGCCACTGCCGCCCTTAAGGGCAGAGCCGTCCTCGCCGGGTGCGCCGATGGCGCAAACATTTACAAGGCAGGGTACTTCGTCGCCTTCTTCAAAGAAGATGTTCAGAAGCGTGCCCTCTGCCGTAGATTCACATTCGAAGCTGGCCTTATCGGTCTCGTAGGTGAACAGGACTTCACCCATCTTAACCGGATCGCCAACCTTCTTCTTCCACTCGCCAATGATACAGCTTTCCACTGTAATGCCCGCCTTGGGCATAATGACTGCATTTGCCAAAGCCAAATTCCTCCTTATAATGGATGTTATAGCTTGTTAATTATAACACAATGTAACATAACAGTCAATAGCATTTTTGCGGTATTTCAAATTTCTGTTTGGCGACTAGGCGCACTGTAGGGCGGGGGTTTACTCCCGCCGTTGAAAATGTTCGGTTTTGGCGGCGGGAGCAAGCCCCCGCCCTACCATACTCAATTCGATAAACAGAAATTTGTCGCGTAAATAAGCAGGTGTCTCGATTTAAGACACCTGCTTGGGATTACAGCAGTATGACACCGGCTTGTTCAGCCGCTTTTACGAAGGCTTCCGGCATAGGCGCATCGCTGATGAGGTAGTCCACATCCTCCAGCCGGGCAAAGGTGTAAGGCATCAAGCAATTGAGCTTGTCTTTCGTACACACAAGAACGCTTCTGCGTGCCTTACAAATGACCTTGCGTTTGACAAGCATATCTCCCTCTGTTCCGCAGGTAAAGCCCGCATCCAGAGAGCAGCCGGACACGCCGATGAAGGCAAGATCAATATTGATATTATCCAGCATCTCCAGGGTGTTCTGACCGGACAGCGCCAAATTTTTGCGGTTGATCGTGCCGCAGCACAGGGTAACCACAGGATTTTGCAATCGGCACAGCTCCAGGGCAATGCTGGGTCCCGTAGTAAAAATGTTCAGATTGATATCCGGCAGTGCCTTTGCAAGGGCAAGATTGGTGGTGCTGGCATCCAGAAAGAGAGCGGTGTTGGGCTGGATCAGCTCCAGCGCCTTCCGGGCGATGATCTGCTTGCCCGGATTATTTTCCCGCATACGCTCATTAAACTCCGGATCGCCTGCGTGGCGCACGGATTTTGCGCCGCCCCGAAATTTGACGATGCTGCCGTCTGCCACCAGAGCATCCAGATCCCGGTGGATGGTCATAAGGGAAACATTGGGAAAAAGCTCCTGTATTTGACGGATCGAAACCACCTTCTGGGTCTCAATCAAATCCTTGATCTGTTCCTGACGAATATTATTCATAACAACCTCTCAAATGTTATAGTCAGAAAAATATAACACAAATATAACACCAATATATCATTTTTGTCAATGATTTTTTTAAATCAGCTTGACGAAAGGGGTAAAATTCTCCTATAATGGTCAAAAAATGCACTGGGAGGTAACTGAATGATCGACAAGCTGCGTGTGTGCTATGGCACAACCTTTGATCCCTATTTTAATTTGGCTTTGGAAAAAAGACTACTGGACCAGGCAGCGCCTGGGGAATGTATTTTATACTTGTGGCAGAACGAGAACACCGTTGTGATCGGAAAGAACCAAAATGCCTGGGTGGAGTGCCGCACCGGATTGTTGGAGGAGGAAGGCGGACGGCTTGCCCGGCGGCTTTCCGGAGGCGGTGCAGTGTTTCACGATCTGGGAAATTTGAATTTTACTTTTCTTATTAATGAGGAAGATTACGATGTGGATCGTCAGCTTTCCGTAATTGAGAAGGCTTGCAGGTTTGCCGGGATCACGGCGGAAAAGTCCGGCCGGAACGATGTATTGGCAGAAGGCCGGAAGTTTTCCGGGAATGCTTTTTATCACAGCGAGGGCAAGGCATATCATCACGGCACACTGCTGATCTCAGCGAATATGGAAAAGCTGCAGCGGTATTTAAGCCCCTCCAAGGCAAAGCTGGAGGCGAAGGGTGTTTCGTCTGTTCGCTCCCGGGTGGTGAATTTGCAGGAGCTGTCCCCTACCCTTACCTGCGAAAAAATGCAGGAATATATGGCGAAGGCTTTTGAGGAAGTTTACGGTCTGGAAAGCACAGAATTTGTGCTGACAGACAGTGATCTAGCAGCAGTGGATGCCCTTGCGGCGGTGTATGGCAGCTGGGGATATTTGTATGGCGCTTCCCTGCCCTTTACCTTCCAGTGTGAAGGGCGATTCAGCTGGGGCGGTATGCAGATCCAGTTGGAGGCAAAAGCCGGCGTGATCAACGGGGCAAAGGTTTATTCCGACGCAATGGATTGGGCGCTGCCCGGAGTGATTGAAAAGGCGCTGATCGGCTGCCGTTTCCGGAAGGCGGATATGATAAAGGCAATAAAAGATTGGATATCTGATCCGGAAATTGCAGAAAATCTTTGCAGTTTGTTGGAAGAGCAGGATATATGATTTTTTCTGGAGGGGCATTGCCCCTCCCGTATTTTTGGGGGATGCGGATTGCCACGGGCGTAAACGCCCTCGCAATGACGTGGAGGGTACGATAGATTATCGTAGGGGCGGCAATCTGCCGCCCGTTGGAAAGCGATCGGTTTAGGGAAGGTTTGGCGGACACCCCGGGAGGGGTGTCCCTACGGGCAAGGTCGGTAGATTTATGTAGGGGCGGCAATCTGCCGCCCGTTGGAAGGAGATCGGTCTGGGGAAGTTTTTTAGGGACGATGTGGGCATCGTCCCCTACAAAAGGTTGATGGATGGTCGTAGGGGCGGCAATTTGCCGCCCGTTGGAAGGTGATCGGTTTGGGAAGGTTTGGCGGACACCCCGGGAGGGGTGTCCCTACGGGCAAGGTCGGTAGATTTATGTAGGGGCGGATGCCTACATCCGCCTGTTGGAAGATGGGCGGTTTAGGAAGGTTTTTAGGGACGAAAAACCCGTCCCCTACGGTGGGGATGCGGATTGCCACGGGCGTAGACGCCCTCGCAATGACGTGGAGGGTACGATAGATTATCGTAGGGGCGGCAATCTGCCGCCCGTTGGAAAGCAATCGGTTTAGGGAAGGTTTGGCGGACACCCCGGGAGGGGTGTCCCTACGGGCAAGGTCGGTAGATTTATGTAGGGGCGGATGCCCACATCCGCCTGTTGGAAGATGGGCGGTTTAGGAAGGTTTTTAGGGACGGAAAACCCGTCCCCTACGGTGGGGATGCGGATTGCCACGGGCGTAAACGCCCTCGCAATGACGTGGAGGGTACGATAGATTATCGTAGGGGCGGCAATCTGCCGCCCGCAAAGCCTTCCCCTGGGGGAAGGGCAAAAAGTCCCCGGGGCGATGCCCCGGGGAC
>JAZQDL010000075.1:0-24158 GCA_045546835.1 Faecousia sp. | reverse complement strand
CCCCCTTAGGCCGTCTGGGGAGTCCGAGGACCATACGGGAGGTCCTCGGCGGCTCTTTGCATACTTTCTCGCCGGAGAGAAAGTATGATATCCCTTTTATAAACAGGAGATTGCCACGTCGCTTCGCTCCTCGCAAAGACGTGGAAGTACGATGGCTGATTACGTAGGGCTTACGGCTGTCTCCCGCCGTCGTCAACTGTGCTTTTGGCGGCGGGAGTAAACCCCCGCCCTACGCAGCTGCTACCGTGCTTGACTTCTACTAATTAACCAGAAACTTTTTTTGCATGGCTTCAGTATATTCCCTGTTGCAAACTGCTTATCTATGGGTTATAATATATGGGAATTTTCCCAAAAGAGAGGTTTCAATATATGGCTGAAATGACTGAGAGCAAGAATTTTATTCACAGCTTTATTGAAGAAGATATCGCCGAGGGCGGTCAGTTTGCAGGAAAGACTGTCCACACCCGGTTTCCGCCGGAGCCTAACGGCTACCTGCATATCGGTCACTGCAAAGCACTGATCATCGATTTTGGCACTGCCGAAAAGTTTGGCGGTCTGTGCAATCTGCGTATGGACGATACAAACCCCACCAAAGAGGACGAGGAATATGTGGAAGCCATTAAGGAAGATATCCGCTGGTTGGGCTTTGACTGGGGCGACCGGTTCTACTACGGCTCTGACTATTTTGAAAAGGACTACGAATTTGCCGTAGAGCTGATCAAAAAGGGGCTTGCCTATGTTTGTGAGCTGACCCCGGACCAGTTTAAGGAATTCCGTGGCGATCTGAACACCCCCGCTACCTCCCCCTACCGTGACCGTCCAATTGAAGAGAGCCTGGACCTGTTTGCCCGGATGCGTGCCGGCGAATTTGAGGACAATAAATATACCCTTCGCGCTAAGATTGACCTTGCCTCCGGCAACTTCAATATGCGTGACCCGGTCATTTACCGGATCCGCCATATGCATCATCATCGTCAGGGTGACAAGTGGTGCATCTACCCCATGTACGATTTTGCCCATCCCATTCAGGATGCCCTGGAGGGTATCACTCACAGTCTGTGCTCTCTGGAATTTGAGAACCACCGCCCCCTGTACAACTGGGTGGTTGAAAATGTTTCTGTTCCCCATCATCCCCGGCAGATCGAGTTTGCCCGGTTGGGTATCGACCACACTGTGCTTTCTAAGCGTAAGCTGAGAGCATTGGTGGAGGGCGGCAATGTTTCCGGCTGGGACGATCCCCGGATGCCTACTTTGTGCGGTCTGCGCCGCCGTGGCTATACCCCCGCTTCCATCCGCAATTTCTGCGACCGGGTGGGCGTGGCGAAAAGCCCTAACACCATTGAGTTTGCGTTTCTGGAGCATTGCCTGCGGGAGGATCTGAACGAGACTGCTCAGCGTGTTATGGCTGTTCTGCAGCCTGTGAAGCTGACGATCACCAACTACCCCGAGGGTCAGAGCGAAACTTTCCTCGTAGAAAACAACCCCAACGATCCCGATGCCGGTACAAGAGAGGTCACCTTCTCCCGGAATTTGTGGATCGAAGCCGACGACTTCCTGGCTGAGCCTGTGCCCAAGTATAAGCGGCTGTATCCGGAAGGACCGGAGTGCCGCCTGAAGGGCGCTTATGTGGTAAAGTGCACCGGCTGTGTGAAGGACGAAAACGGTAATGTGGTGGAAGTACTTGCCACCTATGATCCCAACTCCGCTGGCGGCGACCCTGCCGACGGACGGAAGATCAAGGGCGCAACCATCCACTGGGTGGATGCGGACAACTGCGTGGATGCAGAAGTTCGGCAGTATGCAAACCTCTTTGACGATCCGGATCCGGACGCCTCCGGCAAGGACTTTATGGCCTGCCTGAATCCCAACTCTCTGGAAGTGCTCACCGGCTGCAAGCTGGAAAAGAGCCTAGAAAACGCCAAAGCTCCCGCATCCTATCAGTTTATGCGCCTTGGCTACTTCTGCCCGGATAGCAAGGATTCTGCCCCCGGTCATCTGGTCTTTAACCGCTCCGTCAGCCTGAAGGATAGCTTCAAGCCCGGAAAATAACTGTATATAAAGGAGGTGTCTCAAATCGAGTCACCTCCTTCTGTTTTTCTCAAATTTCAGTTTGACGAACAGTTATATCGTAGGGCGGGGGCTTGCTCCCGCCGCTGTAACCGAACATTTTTAACGGCGGGAGCAAGCCCCCGCCCTACGGTGTGAAAAGAAATTTTTGCACTACAAAGAGCGCATTGCCAGTTGCAATGCGCTCTTCCTATTACTTCTTGATTTGGGCTTGCAGGTGCATGGAAAGCACTGCCAGGGAGGTTGCCATATTTTCGTTCTGGACCAGAATGTGATCCGGTACATCCAGATGGGCGGGTGCAAAATTCCACACTGCCTTAATACCGTTTTCGATCAGCTGATCACAGGCCTGCTGGGCAAACTGTGCCGGGACAGTAATAATGCCCATCAGCACATTGTGGGCCTTACAGAAGCTTTCCATCTCCGAAATGTTGTAGATCGGCTTGCCATCGTCGGTTTTTTCTGCCGTGGGTGCTGCGTCAAATGCCGCCAGAATGTTCAGGCCGTAAGCCTCAAAGCCGCTGTAACCAAGGAGCGCCTGACCCAGCTTGCCTGCACCGATCAGGATAGCATCGGTGGTGTTGTCATAACCTAAAAACTGACTGATATCCTCGATCAGCCGCTCCCGCAAGTATCCGATCTTGGGTCTGCCGCCGTCACTGACCTGTGCTAAGTCCTTACGGACCTGCACCTCGCCCATTCCCAGAGCGTTTGCCAGAGCGGTTGCAGAAATATATGTGGCGCTGCCCTCCGGCAGGCTTTTTAAGTAGGCAAGATATCCGGGCAGCCGCTTGAGTACGGATTTTGAAATTTCTTTGCGTTCCATTTTATATCCTCTTTTCGATACAATATCTTATCGATATATTTTTGTATCGATTTTACCATTTGCATCTCAAAAGATCAAGTATTTTTTCAAATTTTGCCCCTTTTTCGCAAACATCTTTTATACGCAGGTCGTTTGACGTAATATTTCCTTTCGCAAGCGAAGCATAATTCGCTTTTCCAGCCGGGAGATATAAGACTGAGAGATGCCCATTTTTTGGGCGACCTCCTTTTGGGTCAGCTCCTGCCTTCCCTCCAGTCCAAAGCGCATATACACGATTTCCCGTTCCCGCTGGGGCAGTTCCTGCACCGCCTGCCGCAGCAGCCGTAGGTCCACATCATCCTCCAAGGGGCGCAGGATCATATCCTCATCTGTTCCCAATATATCCGATAGGAGCAGTTCATTTCCGTCGTAATCCATATTAATGGGCTCGTCCAGAGAAACCTCTGTTTTTTGATTGGCGATCTTCCGGATATGCATTAAAATTTCATTTTCGATGCACCGGGAAGCGTAAGTCGCCAGCTTGATATTCTTATCCCGACGGTAGGTGCTGATGGCTTTAATCAGTCCGATCGTGCCAATAGAGATCAAGTCCTCCAGATTGACACCGGTATTTTCAAACCGTCGGGCAATAAACACCACCAGCCGCAAATTCCGCTCGATCAGCAGCTGCTTTGCATTCTCATCTCCATTTTCAAGCCCCTCCAGTGCAGACTGTTCATCCTCCCCTTTCAGGGGTGGCGGCAGTACATCTGCACCGCCTATGTAGTAAATGCAGTCCGGCTGCCTGTGTATTTTAAACAGAAACTTAAGTAATTTTGTCATAGCGCTCCTCCTGTCAATGCTTGATACGCCCCTTCCGGATGCAATCCCTCCGGGGCAAAGGCTACCAATGTATTTCCCTGCCGGTTACCGATCTTCACATCTTTTACTCTCAGTGCCAGCAAAAAACCGCTCCCCTGTCCCACCGTCCGATAGGGGATCAGCCGCAGACCGGGAATGGCATCCAGAAATTCCACCGGTGCGCACAATTGAGACCGGGTCAGTCCGGTAAGCTTCTGCGCCACATCCGCGCCCACCACCAGTACATCTGCGCCGGTGACCGGGTCCCGGAGGGTGTTTCCCGTGTCCTGTAATGCAGTCAGGCGGAGCTTCTTTTCTCCATAGGTCAGCTCCACCGGAACGAAGCTTTGCGATCCCAATTTGCTCCGAAATCCAAGCACGCATAGCAGGCACACACCAGCTGCAGAAATAACGACCGACCAAAATCCCCGGCAGTTCATAAGTAGTGCCACACCGCCCATTGCCATACTTAAAAGGGTGAATACAACGCCCCGGCGCAGGGCGCTTTTCGTAAAACCGAAGGCGATGCAGGACATAAGCCCAAGGCTCACCGTCCGCCACAGGAAATTCCCCAGAAAGGAAAAACCGGGGAGCATACACGCCCCTGCATAGATGCCGCCCAAGAGTGCGCTAAGGAATGCTCGCTTCACCCCAAGAGGATACCCGCACAGACGGTTTGTCCCTAAAATCAGCAAGAAGTCTACCAGGAAATTTAGAAGCATTAAAAGGTCCAAATAGATCTGCATAGACACCTCCTGTAAATTTCTGTTTGACGAGTAGCACAATCTCACAAAGGGATTCCTAAGGGGGAAGCGGAAGAAAAGTCAGATGATATATATCCAATCCGCTTCCCCCTTAGGCCGTTGGGAGAGTCCGAGGACCGTACGGGAGGTCCTCGGCGACTCTTTGCATACTTTCTCGTCGGTGAGAAAGTATGACTTTCCATTCTTAAGTTGGAGATTGCCACACCAGTGTGCGCACTGGTTCGCAATGACATGCGTTTTAATTACCTGTTCGTCAAACAGAAATTTGTTGTAGTCTCAGTATACTATGGAGGATAAAAAAATGCCGTCGCAAGGCGTTTACAGATTTCTGTCAGGTGGCTGTATTTTCTGGGGTGGATAGGAAAAGCGGCAGTTGCCTTAGCAACTGCCGCTATTATCTGTCGATGAATTTTCTTCCCGGATCACTTGGCGGATGTTTTTCTCCGCTTTGAACCGGGGTGTCATTACCTCGTGGCTACAGCCTAAGCACCGCAGGCGGAAATCCGCACCTGTCCGTAATACAAGCCAGCGCTTTTCCCCGCAGGGGTGGGCTTTTTTCATTACCAAAATATCTCCCAATCTGATGTCCATATCATTTCCCCTTGATTGAATCCCAGTATTGCTTTGCTGCTTGCTCCACCTTATTGGGTCCGAATTCATAATACCTGGCATCCTTCAGATCGTCCGGAAGGTACTGCTGCTCCACCCAATGGTTCGGATAATTATGGGGGTACTTATACCCTTGCTCCCGCTCCATTGTGTAGGTATCTGCGTGGACATTTTGCAGGTGTCTGGGGAAGTCTCCGCCCTTCCCCTTGCGGATATCTGCGATCGCTGCATCCAGCGCAAGATGTCCGGAATTGGATTTGGGCGAAGTTGCCATCAGTACTGCTGCATCCCCCAGAGGAATTCTTGCTTCGGGCATTCCGGTCATCAGTGCCATATCCACACAGGATTTGACGATGGGCAGGATCATCGGATATGCAAGTCCGACATCCTCCGCAGCAATCACCATCAGCCGCCGGCAGGCAGATTGCATTTGTCCAGCCTCCAGAAGCCGGGCAAGGTAATGGCAGGCGGCATCCGGGTCAGAGCCTCGGATGGACTTTTGCAGCGCAGACAGAAGGTCGTAGTGGTTATCTCCGTCCCGGTCTGCCCGCATTGCGCTTTTCTGGGTCACTTCCTTGGCATCCTGCAAGGTAAGAACCAGCTTACCCTCCTCCGGCACACCGGCAGAGAACAGAACTTCCACTGCATTGAGCGCTTTGCGCAGGTCGCCGCCGCAGGCACTGGCGATGTATTCCAATGCCCCTTCTTCCGGCTGGGCAGTCAGGGCTGTGCGCTCCTCCAAATAGGTCACTGCCCGTTTCACCGCCTGCAAGGCAGCGGTCGCTGAGATCTGCTTAAATTCAAAAATGGTGGAACGGCTTAAAATCGCGTTGAACACATAGAAATAGGGGTTTTCCGTGGTGGATGCGATCAGGGTGATCTTGCCGTTTTCGATGTATTCCAGAAGCGACTGCTGCTGCTTTTTGTTAAAGGACTGGATCTCGTCCAGATACAGCAGCACACCGTTGGGTGCCATAAATGTATCCAACTGGGATACGATGTTTTTAATATCTGCTGTGGATGCGGTTGTGGCATTGAGCTGATAAAGGGTGCGGTTGGTTTGCTTTGCAATAATATTGGCGACCGTTGTTTTTCCCGTCCCACTAGGTCCGTAAAAGATCATATTGGGAACATTGCCGGAATCGATCAAGCGGCGCAGCACCGCGCCTTTTCCCAAAATATGCTCCTGTCCGAAAACCTGATCCAGGTCCGTGGGACGCAGGATCTCCGCTAAAGGCTGATACATAAGCCGCTCCTTTCTCTCTTTCTTAGGAAGCGGGCGACCGCGAGGGCAATGTCACTAATTTAAGAAAGACGGTCATTCCGAGCCAGTGCTCACACTGGCGTAGGAATCCCCAATTAAGGGAGGAGATTGCCACACCAGTCTGCGGACTGGTTCGCAATGACACTAACTTAGTGACATTGACCGCAAGGGTCGCCCCTACAAATTATATCAGAAGGTTGCTACATCAGGGTCTGCAGGGCTTGCAGGCTCGACGGTGATCGCTGTCAGCACCGGGCCAAGCTCACCCTGATACAGGGGGTGGTTTTCCGCAGCGATCTTTGCTGTTACGGTTACCCAGGATCTGGGTGTCAGGTTTTTGCTGTCTGCATACTTACAGGGTATGCCGCAAAACTGGATATCGTCTGCGCAGCAGGTCATTACGAAACGGCCGGGGGCAAACATATTGTTCTTATCCCGCCGGAGCATTGCCACCTGCCCCTTGAAGTGGACGGTTTTTCCGTCATATTTTGCCGCTTCCTCAGTCACATCCCGATACCACAGGGCATAATCCTCGTCCTTCACTTCAATGATCGGTGCATTGATATCAAAGGGCAGCGGATCTTCGATCTCATCAAAGGCGGTTGTTCCGTCGGTATAGTCGTACAGAATGTCCATCCGGCGGTTGGCTGCCCGCACCAGCTTGTGCAGCGGCATTGTGTCTGCACCGGGGGTCAGCCGGTTGAACACTACCATTTGACCGCCTACCAGCTTGTCCATTACCAGATTGCGCATATTGGCATTGTACGCCATAAAGGTGGTTGCATCTGCAAACATCACTTCCTGGGCAATGACCCAGTCAGCGGGCAGACGGCTGTATAGATCGCCAACCAGCTGCATTCCGTTCAGCTCTGCCACCACCCGTTGGGCTCTGTGCTTTTTTGCCAGGGATAGCAGCTGCTTTTGGGTAACGGTCTGCTGATCTAAGACTTCCAAATAGACATTTTGGTGAGGGTAGGCAGAAAAATCATATTCCTCCTCCCCTTCTTCAAACACCAGCAGCAGTGTTCGCTCGCCGGCATTAAAACGGGGATCTTCTAAGGTTTCCTGAATAAACTTGGTCTTTCCGGAGTCCAGAAAACCGGTAAATACATAAACAGGGATCTGTGCCATACTTATACCCCAAAGAGCTTTTCCACTGCATCCGCATCCAGCTGGGCGCCGATCACGCACAGCTTTCCGGTCACATCCGCACCGCCAGCGCGCACATTATGCTCACCAGGCACATAGTCAAAGTGGATCCAGCCGCCATTGGCATCGGCAACAATGCCCTTCGCACGCAGAACGATACCGTATCTGCCGGTGTCCAAGCAGTGCAGTGCAGAGCCGATCTCTTCCATTGTGAATTTCTTTGCGGTTTCCACGCCCCAGGAGGTGAATACCTCGTCGGCGTGGTGATGATGGTGGTCGTGATCGTGGTGACCGCAACAGCATTCGTGATCCTCATCGTGGTGATGATGGTGATGATCGTGGTCGTGGTGGCCACAGCAGCATTCGTGATCCTCATCGTGATGGTGATGGTGATGATCGTGGTCGTGGTGGCCACAGCAGCATTCGTGATCCTCATCGTGATGGTGATGGTGATGCTCGTGGTCGTGGTGGCCACAGCAGCATTCGTGATCCTCATCGTGATGGTGATGGTGATGCTCGTGGTCGTGGTGGCCACAGCAGCATTCGTGGTCCTCATCGTGATGATGATGGTGATGTTCTTCTTCCAGCTGCTTCAATTCTTCTGCCACAGATGCCTTACCTGCCATTGCCTCCAGCAGCTGGCTGCCGGTCAGCTCGCTCCAGGGGGTTGTGACGATAGCAGCCTTTTCATTATGCTCACGAAGCAGCGCCACTGCCATTTCCAGCTTTTCCTGGGGGATTGCATCGGTACGGGAGAGAATGATCGTGCCGGCGGTTTCGATCTGGTTATTATAGAACTCACCGAAGTTCTTCATATAGACCTTCACCTTGCCTGCATCCACGACAGCAGTGGCGTGACCCAGCTGCACATCGCTGCCTGTAACCTTTTCCACTGCGGCGATCACATCGGAAAGCTTGCCCACACCGGAGGGTTCGATGAGAATACGGTCCGGGTGATATTCCTGAATCACTTGGGTCAGTGCCTTGCCGAAGTCGCCCACAAGGGAGCAGCAGATACAGCCGGAATTCATCTCGGTGATATTAATGCCTGCCTCCTGCAAAAAGCCGCCGTCAATGCCGATCTCGCCAAATTCATTTTCGATCAGTACCAGCTTTTGACCTGCATAGGCTTCTTTAATCATTTTTTTGATAAGCGTGGTTTTGCCCGCACCCAAAAAGCCGGAATAAATATCGATCGTTGTCATAATGAACACACCTTCTCATTATATTTTTCTGTATTATAGCACCATTTTGTAAATTTTACAAGCAACAAAAGAAGGTATGTTCGACATCGTTCTGTTGAATTTTATGCCCTTAGTGGTTTATCTTATATTCCGGCGGATATTCTCCCCGAATGTAACAAATGCGACAAAACCGCCAAACCGCCGCTGCGATTCTCCCTCGCAGCGGCGGTTTTCCTATATTAGAATATAGGTATCAGTAATGTCTGTTGCTTTTCCGGTTCGCCTGTCAGGTTGTTTGCCTGGCTGATGGCAGACACTGTTGAACCGGTGCGTTTTGCGATATCCCACAGCTTTTCGTCCCCTGCTTTACGCAGGACCAGGCTTGGACGGTTTAGGTCAGGCTGGCGCTCTTCTCCCAGCTCCAGTGCTGTCACCATCGGGATTCCCTGCCGGGAGCTGCCGGTAAGCTCCAGTCGCACATCTGCCTGCAGCTCTGTCTGGGACTTTTCAATGCCGGAAATCTGCCCATCCATTTGCACTTCCGGCGCGGCGCTCAGGCTCAGGCTTCCCTCCCAGCCAGAGGTGGTGCCCTGCAAAGTGCCTTCTTCGTCGTAATACAAAACGGAAAACTGCCCGGGAAGCACTGCTTCCACGCCGCCCTCTCGGGGCGTCATCCGGGGGTGATCCGGGTAAAAAGCAACATCCGCCACACGGCTTGCCTCCTGAGGCATTTGCTGCTGTGCGTGGACAGTCTGGGTAAGCTGCTCTAAAATCACCGGCACTTGCTGCATTTCCTTCTGGACCGTCACTTCCCGCCTGGGGCTGTAAGCATCCTCAACAACCGTCACCATATTCCGGTCGCTGATTACATACTGACCGGTCAGCCCCGCTTTCACATTCAGATTTCCTTCTTCGTCTATATCCGTTTCCAGACTGGTCACTGCCAGTGTAATATCCCCGGCAGCATCCTGTTCATAATCTCCCTCCAGCTCTGCATACTGGGAAAACGGCAGCTCAAAATCCCAGCTTTGGACTTCCCCATTTTGGGTCAAGTATACAATATGCAGATTTGCTGCGCCCCGGAATACCACCTTGCTGCTCATAATCTTTTTATCCTGTATCTGGGGTGTCATTTCATAACGGATCAGCTTCTCCATTTTCGGTGCTGCTGTCGGCAAGGTGAGGATCTCTTCCATCTCGAAGGGTTTTTCTCCAGCCTCCTGGGGCAACCGGAAGGGATATGTATTCTTCAGCAGCTCCACATCCTCCGGCACTTCCTCCGGTGTAAACTGATAGAATTCCCCGGGCAGGAGCGCCTCTCCCATTGCCCCAACGGATACCCGCACCATAAGACGCCTTGCAGAAGTGCTTCTGGCATCGATGCTCCGCAGCAGACACCCAGCGCGGATGATGCCATCGTGCTGGGTATCCGGCAAGTCCCATTTCATCTGGAAGGGGATCCAGGTGTCGACCCAACGAACCTGACTGCCATCCTCCGGTGCATACAGCACCCATACCATTACGCCGCCGGAAATGCCCATAGTGCCGGTTCTCCACTCCTTACCCCGCAGCAGCACCTGTCCCCAGGCACCCAGCACCCGTCCGATATCCGGCATATCGTCACCCAGGCGCACCTCCTGGGTCTGTTCCTGATTTTGCACCTGACGCTTTATCCTCTGCAAACAGGGACACGCTGTTTTACGAAACTGTAATTGCAAGCAAATCACTCCTTCTACCAAACTATATGCGCCACAGGACAAGTTTATTCCCAAATATTGCCGTCAAATTTCTGTTTGACGATTACACCCATCGTAGGGCTTACGGCTGTCTCCCGCCGTTGAAAATGTTTGGTTATTGGCGGCGGGAGCAAGCCCCCGCCCTACAAGCCCAACCATCGTCCCTCCACGTCTTTGCGGGCCGCGAGCCTGAGCGCCGCCGGTGGCGGAAAAAGCGATGGCGCAGCGTGTGCCGCGGTCGGCAAGAAACAAGCCTGCTTTGTCAGGCAAAGTTTCTGCCGGGCACCGCAAACGGGCAAGGCAAAGCGACGTGGCAAACCGCATTCCCAAAAATGTTGCAAATAACAACACTTTCTCATTAGGAGAACGGATTGCCACACCAGCGTATGCGCTGGTTCGCAATGACGTGCGTGTTGGGAAATCTGTTCGATAAACAGAAATTTATCATTTATCTGCCTTTGCAGACGCAGCCGCCGGCAATGATCATTGCCAGAGAAAAAATATGGCAGAAGAAGCCGCCATCCAGCCAAAGCCCGATCAGCAGTCCTGCACCAAAGGCGATCAGCATACCGCCCCACAGGTGATTTCTGCGGCACATAAAAACACCCCCTGCATTTACTCTATGCAGGGGGTGCGTAAAATATGGTGTTTTAGTTGTCCAGAACTTCTTTGCAAGTGGCAAGGACTTTCGATGCAATGGGGATACAAACGGTACTGCCGTAGCCGGCATCCTCCACGCAGACGATAAATGCCAGCGGATATGCTTCATCTAAGCAAAAGCCTGCAAGCATTGCATTGGGCTTCTGCTCGCCGCCCACCTGTGCCGTTCCGGTCTTTGCACAGACGGTAAGTCCCGGGAAGTTGCCGTCACCGTAGCGGGCAGAAACATTATTGCGCAGGTATTCCTGAAGGACCTGCACCGTAGCATCGGACAGGATCTTCTCGCCAGTGCTTATCTCTGCCTGATAGGTTTGGGCGCTGCCCACGGTAATCCGCTCCACCAGATAGGGGCTCACCGGCTGTCCGTTTCCAGCCACAGCGCTCATAAAGGTCAGATACGAACAAGGATTGATCTGATCGTTATACTGACCAACGCCGCTCCAAGCTACATTGACCGCTGCAGTTGCTGCCTCAAAGTTACCGGCAGCGGTGGTAATTCCGTCAAAGGTGATTTTCTCTGTAATGCCGAACTTCTTTGCATACTGGGCTAATCGTTCGCCCCCCAGCTCAATGGCGATCTGGGCGAAGGCACAGTTACAGGAGTTACTAAAAGCATTTTTCAGGCTTTGCTGACCGTGGGTGACCTCACAGGTGATCTTCTCCCCCTGCACCTCATAGCTTCCTGTGCAGGTAAAAGATCTTTCCTGAATGTCCCCGATGGTTTCCAGCGCCGCTGCCAATGTAACGATCTTGAAAATCGAACCGGGAATATAGGTAGACTGGGTAAACCGGTTTACATATACGCCCTCATAAGCACCAGTCGTGTCCTTTTCAATATCCGGAACATTCTCAGGATCAAAGGTAGGTGTGGTGACCGCACATAGAAGCTGTCCGGTTTTATAGTTATAGACCGCCACTGTACCCTTTCGGTTTCCCAATGCTTCCAGAGCGGCTTGCTGGACTTTTCCTGAGAGCGTCAGCTTCACAACACCGCTGGCGTCTCCATAGCTATACACACCACTCACCAGGTCAAAGCCGGCGATCTGCTGGGCATAGTGGGAAATTGCCGGAGCGCTGATATTGCCGTATCGGTCTCCCAGCCAATGGACAGTAGATTTACGGAGTGCTTCCGAAGTGGAATACTCTCTGCCATCCCGCATATCTGCCAGCAGGACGTTATCCCGGTCAACGATCACGCCGCAATTGATGTTATCTCCGTTATAAACATGGGGCGAGCCGGAGGAGACGACCCAGGTGTCAGACTGGGTCACAAACTCTGCAACAAAGAAGGAAAAGCCGGCAACCAGCACCAAGGCTAACAGCAGTGTGATCACTGCACGACCTGCAATTCTATTCATCCTCGTCGCCTCCATTCTTCATAAGGCGCACCGCAAAGCTGGCATTCTGCCGGGTGTCTGCCGCCTTAATAAACGCCAGAAGTCCCCAGGCGCAGATCATACTGGAGCCGCCGTTAGACAAAAACGGGAAGGTCACGCCGGTCAGGGGCAGTACATCCACTGTGCCTAAGGCATTGAGAATCACCTGCACCAGCAAAATGCTGGATGCGGTGCAAGCGCCGATGGTATAAAAGCTGCTGCGTCCCAAAATTGCGGAACGCACTGCAAAGATCGCCAGTGCCACAATGCTCAGGATGATCAGGGTCACCATAATCAGTCCCCATTCCTCGGCGATGGTGGCGATCACCACATCAGAGTCTGCGGCAAATACATTTTTCATCCAGCCCTGGCCTGCGCCAATGCCGAAAAAGCCGCCGGATGCCATACACATCAGGGCTCTTGTCTGCTGATAGCCGGCATCAAAGGGATCTTCCCAAATATGCCGCCAGGAGGCAAACCGCTGGAGGGCGTGGGGTGCGATCTTCAGCGCCACCACACCGGCAAAGCCAAGTGCCGTAATCGCAAGGGCAAGCGTACCCACGCTGCCGGAGCGCAAATAAGCGATCACCAAAAAGGCGCAGAAGAAGATCAGCGCTGTACCAAAATCGTTCATCAGGGCAAGACAGCCGCAAACCGCCACAGAATAACCGATAAACATCAAAAGGTTGCGTTTTTTTACCAGACGGTCCAAGGCAGACGCACCCACAAACACGAAGCAGACCTTACTCAGTTCCGAGGGCTGGATGGAAAAAGAGCCGATCACCAGCCAGTTTTTCGCGCCGTAGTACTCCTGTCCGAACAGAAGGGTTATTACCAGAAAACCAATGCCTGCCGCTGCTGCAAGATAACGCATCTTCTTTGCCCGCTCCAAATCCCGGAGAGACAAGCCGATCAGCAGGAATGTAACAAGTCCCATTCCCATTGCCACCAGCTGCTTCACTGCTTCCTCCGGGCAAATCGCAGCGATTGCCGCCATACCCATAGTACACAGGAAAAAGGCGATGGTTTCCACCTCAAAGGAAACCCTGCGGATACACACATAGAAAAGCAGCAGCAGCCACTGCGCCACCATAATACCGCCGAAACCCAGCAGCACAGACTGGGCAGAGTCGGTCTGACCTCCCAGCACATAGCCAAGGCAGCAGAAGATCTGCAAAAGGGTAAGCAGCAGTACATTGGAAAGTCCGGTCAGGAAGGACGAGCCTCTTGCCCGGTGATGGGCAAGTCTTGCTTCTTGCTTTGCGGAAATGGGCTGCAGGGTCATATCGATTCCGCCAATGGTGATCACATCATCTGGCTTTAACGCCCGGATCTCAATCTTTTTCCCGTTTACAAAAACGCCCCCGGAGGAGTCTGTATCGGTGATCGTCCAGCTTCCGTCATCATAACGGGTCAGAACACCGTGGGTTCTGGACACCGTGGGAAAATCCACTACAATATCGCTGCGTTTACTGCGTCCGATCACATTCTCCCAATGGGTAATGGGCAGCTTGTTGTTCTCCGAAAGGCATAGCCAGCCCCAGATCTCCGGTTCTCTGCGAAAGCTCACCAGGGGCAAAATGCAGCGAAACAGAAGGATCGCTGCCAGTATCGGCGCAGCATAGCGCAGGATGCTAATATACACATTGTAAAAAGTCGGGTTCATATCCACTATGCTGTCACCTCCTATTTGTTAGATATTCTCCATTTGCCGCAGCATTGCAATTTCCTTTGCATAGCCGCTAAGTTCGTTGGGTGTCTCCAGGATCATAGGCTTATGCTTCAGCAGCGGGTGGTTGACCACCGCCCGGAAGGTCTCCAGTCCCAGAGATCCGTCGCCCAGACATTCGTGCCGGTCCTTGTGGCTGGCATAGGGATTTTTAGAGTCGTTTAAGTGCAGGGCTTTCAGCTTATCAAGACCGATGACCCGGTCAAATTCAGCCAGCACCCCGTCCAGATCGTTTACGATATCATAGCCGCCATCGTAGATGTGGCAGGTGTCAAGACACACGCCCACCTGATCGCTGCCAACGCCGTCGATGATATCCTTCAGCTCCTGAAAATTACCGCCGATCTCGCTGCCCTTTCCTGCCATCGTTTCCAGCAGGACTGTAACCGGATAACCCGGTGCCAGCGCCTGCTTCAAGGCATCGCAGATCTGGCTGATGCCGGTTTGAGTCCCCTGTCCAACGTGACTGCCGGGGTGGAAATTATAAAAATTTCCGGGCAAGAACGACATTCTGTGCAGATCGTCTGCCAGAACGCCTGCTGCAAAGGCTCTTGCCCCCGGATCTGCGGTGCAGAGGTTCATTGTGTAGGCAGCGTGGGCAACCAGCTTACCAAAATTTTCTTCCTGCAGCAATTTCACTGCCTTTTCACAGTCAGTTGTATCCAGGGGCTTTGCCTGACTTCCCCGGGGATTGCGGGTAAAAAAGGCAAAGGTATTTGCTCCGATGGATTTGGCGGTTTCTATCATAGCTACATTGCCTGCTGAGGCAGACAGATGGCAGCCAACATACAACATAACATTCACTCCTTTGTTCTATACCATATCATATATTTTATGAAAAATCAAATTTCTGTTTGACGAACAGTTACATCGTAGGGGGGGGGCTTGCTCCCGCCCCTGAAACCGAACATTTTAACGGCGGGAGCAAGCCCCCGCCCTACCGTAGTCCGTTCGATAAGCAGAAATTTGTATTTACCAAGCTTTGGCAATATGATATACTATATAAAAACAGGAGGTGCTGTTATGCCGAAATCCGACAATCAAAAAGTAAAGATCCTGTACATATTGGATTACCTGCAAAAAAACTCCCACGAGGAACACCCCGTGAGAGCTTCGGAACTGATTTCTATGTTAGACAGTCACAACATCCGCTGTGACCGCAAGACTGTTTATTCGGACATTGCCGCCCTGCAGGATTACGGCGTGGATATCATCTCCATTCCCGGCAAGAACGGCGGCTATTATGTAGCCTCCCGGAATTTTGAACTGCCGGAATTAAAGCTTCTGATCGATGCTGTCCAGTCCAGCCGCTACCTGACGGAAAAGAAGTCCAGAGAACTGATCGAAAAGCTCTGCGCCCAGTGCAATGAGCAGGATGGGAAGCTACTGAAGCGGACGGTTCTGGTTTCCGGTCGGGTCAAGAGTATGAATGAGACCATCTACTACAATGTGGATGCCATTCAGGAAGCCATCACCCACAATAGGCAGATCACCTTCCGTTACTTCGACTGGGATCTGGGGCAGAAGCGCCGCTATCGGGAAAAGGAGTACATCGCCAGTCCTTACGGACTGTGTCAGGACAATGAGAATTGCTATCTGCTTGCCCTGTCAGAGCGCCACGGCGTGACCTCCTACCGGGTGGACCGGATGTGTGACATCGGTCTTTTAGACACGGACCGGGTCCCCTGCCCGGAGCTGACCGGCAAGGCACTTCACGACCACGCCAACCGGCTGTTTCAGATGTACTCCGGTGATGCGGTGGATGTAAAGCTACGCTTTCACAAAAGTCTTATTAATGTGGTAATCGACCGATTTGGTCCGGACACAATGCTGATTCCCGACGGCGAGGAGTATTTCAATTTCACAGTGAAGGTTGCGGTTTCCCCAATATTCCTAAGCTGGGTCATTGGCTTTGGAAGCAAAGCAAAGATTCTGTACCCTCAGTCCGTTGCAGACCGGTGCCGTGACCTGTGTCTGGAATCTATGAGCCAGTATTAAGCTCTGCATCGGGACTTGCCAGACGGAAGGAGTCGAACAGTTCCTGCCACGCATCCATCAGCTCTCCGGATTTTGACTCCCCTGCCATAGCAGTGACTGCGTAAATGTAATTGCCGTCATCCAGCAGGCACACTCTGCCCACCTGATCTTCACCCTCTCCTGCGGCTGCCCAGACACATTCGTATCGTTTTGCGCCGTCCTGCAGAGTCTGCATCAGGGTCAGCTCCTCTTTTTCATAGCCTGTCAGGGTGCGTAACGCCTTTTGCAGATCTCCGGATTCCATTGTCTGCACCGTGACGGTGTAGCCGTCACACAGATAAATTTTGCCTGCATCCTCTCCTTCCAAAACTGTGACAGAGGCATCCTGGGGTACATCCAAAATCATTTGCCACACAGGCGCAGAAACTGGCTGGATATATTCATCTGAAAGGGTCTCAAGGGTTTCCTGTGCGCCGCAGCCCGTGAGCATTAACAACATTCCCGCTAAGATCAAACATTTTTTCAACATATTCCCCTCCCGAAAGGTTTTCTATGATAGTTATTTACCTGATTATAATCAATGCACTTAGTTTCCTGCTTATGCTTATGGACAAGCAAAAAGCAAAAAAAGATCGCTGGCGGATACCGGAGCGATCCCTGTTGGGTGTTGCTCTGCTGGGAGGCAGTCTGGGCGCAATCGTTGGGATGAATGTGTTTCGCCATAAGACAAAGCACTTGAAATTCTCTCTTGGTCTGCCTGTGATTTTGGCAGTGCAGCTCGTGCTGGCGGTAGTTATTATAAGTGTATAACAACAAAAATAGAGCGTGCTGCAAGATTTTCTTGCAGCACGCTCATTGTTATTAGTGTAGTTCTCTGGAGGAGAGGTACTTGCGGACCATCAGTGCCACCTTGAACACGATGGCGTGGTCGAACTGACGCAGGTCCAGACCGGTCAGCTTCTTGATCTTTTCCAGACGGTACACCAGGGTGTTCCGGTGGACAAACAGCTTCCGGGAGGTCTCGGAAACATTCAGGTTGTTCTCAAAGAACTTGTTGATGGTAAACAGGGTTTCCTGATCCAGAGAGTCGATAGAGTTTTTCTTGAATACTTCCGTCAGGAATATCTCACACAGGGTGGTAGGCAGCTGATAAATCAGGCGGCCAATGCCCAGGTTTTCATAGTTGATAATTGTCTTTTCCGTATCAAAGACCTTGCCCACATCGATGGCAGTCTGGGCTTCCTTATAGGCATCAGCCAGCTCCCGGAGATGGTCTGCCACTGTGCCAATACCGATCACAGTTTTCACATACAACTCATTGCGCAAGGTATCCTCGATTGCGCCGGCGATCTTTTCCAGATCGCACACAGTTGCGCCTGCGGGGATCTGCTTGACAACGGCAACATCTGTCTCATTGATGCTGATGACAAAATCCTGCATCTTATCCGGGAACATACCGGACAGTACATCCACCGTTGCCACATCGCTGTGTCCCAGCTGGCGGACCAAGAATACAGCTCTGGGTGCGTCGGTTGCAAAATGCAGCTCCTTTGCCCGGATATAAATATCACCGGGCAGAATGTTGTCCATAATAATATTCTTTACAAATGTACCCCGGTCGTGCTTTTCCTCATAGAAGGATTTTGCATTGCGCAGAGCAATGTATGCCATAGAGCAATAGGTTCTTGCCAGCTCGTCCTCACCGGAGCAGAATACTGCACACTCGAAGAAATTTGCAGGACTGACAATGGGGCGGAAGGTCCGCTGGGCGAATGTAACTGTCTGTTCGGTACTACCGGTGACCTTCAGCACAGCTTCGGGCCAGCGCTCACCCATCAGGGAATTGTCTGTGCAGGCGATCACAAAACCTTCTGCATCCACCACACCGAACACCCGATCGGTAACATCCTTTAATTGGGAGATCACGCTCTGAAAAACACCGTTTGTCATTTTAGGAAGCCTCCTTTAGGAATTTGCACAAATACGCATTCCACAAAATATTACTGGTATTATACACTTCTTTTGCGCAATATGCAAGTCCTTTTTGACATTTTATTGCAAAACTCCCTATATTTTTTGGGGATAATTACCCAAATCCTGGTTTTTTCTTCCAGCAACAACCCTGCCTTATTTATACAACTTGCCAATGGTCCAAAGCCTCTATCTCTGTGTCTGTAAGGCTACGGACCTGTCCTCTGGACAGGTCTCCAAGGACTAAATCACCCTCCCTGCACCGTTCCAGATAGGTAACCGGAAGACCCCGGGATGCGAGCATCCTGCGGACCTGATGGTACTTTCCTTCACAGACAGTGACCATACTCTCCCCCGGTCCGATGGGCTGCAGCACTGCCGGCAGACACACCGTTCCGTCCCCCAGAGTCAGACCTTCCGAAAACGCCTGCACATCCGCCTCGGTTGCCGCTCCCTCGTGGCGGGCAAAATAGACTTTCGGCACTTCCTTTTTCGGACTGATGAGCCGGTGCAGCAGGTCACCGTCATTGGTAAACAGCAAAAGGCCCTCGGTCTGCTTATCCAGCCGACCTACCGGCTTTAAATCTAAATGGCGGTACTGCTCCGGCAAAAGCTCCATAACCGTCTTTTCTTTGGCATCTTCTGTGGCAGTCACATAACCTGCCGGTTTATTGAGCATAATTACAACTCTGCCGACGAGCTGCAGTGCTTCCCCGTCTAAGCAGACCCTCTGGGTCTTGGGGTCGATCTTCCGGCCGTTATCCCGTTCTGCCTTGCCATCTACCGTCACTCTGCCGGCTTTTAAGATTACCTTTACCTGACTGCGTGTGCCAACACCACAGTCGCACAAAAATTTGTCCAGCCGTTCCATAGCTACTCCGTTCTACCCTCCCCAAATGTCACATAGGCTATACCATAATACAAGCCTAAGGAGGGTTTATTATGATGGTAATGACCGCAAAGGTCGATTTCAAGAAGATCATTATCGGACTGATCGCAGCTGCAGCAGTGATCGTGGCGCTGATTCTGCTGCTTGGTGGTGGCGGAGGCTCTGCACCTACTGCCGCAGCTGCTGTTTCCGATAACGATGCCCGGGTTCAGTTCCTGACCGATCTGGGTTGGGAGGTAACCACCTCGCCCAGTCAGTCCGGTCAGGTGAAGATTCCCAAAGATGCTGTAGAGGTATTTGACCGCTACAATGCGCTGCAAAAAAGTCAGGGGTATGATCTGAGCCAGTATGCCGGGAAAACCGTTATGCGCTATGTATATCAGGTCAACAATTTCCCCGGTGCTACCGAGCCAGTATATGCCACACTGCTGGTCTACAAAAACCAGATCATCGGCGGCGACATCACTAATACCGCCCCCGGCGGTAAGCTTCAGGGATTCCAGCGGGCACCGGAAGCCACCACACCTGAAACAAAGCCAACAGAGGCGACCACTCCAGAAACCCAACTACCCACAGAAAGCTAGCTTGCTGTTTGACGATTGCGCCCATCGTAGGGCGGGGGTTTACTCCCGCCGTTGGAAATGTTCGGTTATTAGCGGCGGGAGCAAGCCCCCGCCCTACCATAGTCAGTTCCATAAACTGAAATTTTGACAAACAAAATAGATCTTATATTTACTTTATCACATTCTTTCGCTCTTGACAACTGCCCGGTTTGCGTGGTATTCTTTTAACAAGTTCATAGGAAAGTCTTCAGGGCAGGGTGTGATTCCCGACCGGCGGTTAGAGCAGAGGGAAGTCGAGCACCAATAGGTTTTCAGAGTCCTGCTTTCCCCTATACTGCAGAAAATCCCTTGATAATACAAAAAGTATTGTCTTCGTGATTTTCTTTGTATTGGAAAAAGCAGGACGCCGAAAACTGCGAAGCACCCCTTGTCAAGATTTTTTTGATTGATTTTTGGCGCGAATGACGAAGCCTTGCTCTCCGCAAGGCAAGGAAGACAAACCAAAAAGCAACTAAAAGGGCTGACAAGGGGCTATTGTTGTTCAACTCCCCTCTGCTCACAGTCCGCGAGCACATATGTGCTGAATCGGTGCAATTCCGATACCGACAGTATAGTCTGGATGGAAGAAGGCAGCTGTTTATTGCAATATTTTTTGCGCCCTGAGTAGATAATACTCAGGGCGTATTTTTTACTTTTGAGGTGGTATTTTATGAAAGAATTTCTGCTGCAGGTGCAGGAAAATCTGGTTTTCGTGCTTGTTTGCACCGCCATTGCCGCAGCACTGATTTTGGTGGCAAAGCTTTCTGAGCGTTTCTTGCCGGCAACCCGAAAAATTTCATCCGCCCGGCGCGTCTCCATTTTGGGAATTTGCGCGGCGATCGCTGCGGTTTTACACATTCTGGACTTCCCTCTGCTTTTCCTTGCACCGGAATTTTACAAGCTGGACTTTTCTGAGCTTCCTGTTATGCTCTGCGGCTTTTATCTTGGACCTTCCGCTGTAGTAGTCTGCGAGGCACTGAAAATTCTGCTGAAGCTGCTGCTGAAGGGTACAAGCACCGCCTTTGTGGGGGACTTTGCCAACTTTGTAATTGGCTGCAGTCTTACCCTCCCGGCGGCGATCGTCTATCACACAAAAAAGAGCAAAGCAAGCGCCCTATGGGGTCTTGGGCTGGGAACAGTCATTCTGACTGTATTCGGCAGCGCCTTCAATGCAGTTTATCTGCTGCCGAAATTCTCCCAACTGTACGGCATCCCACTGGAGAGCATCATTGCAATGGGCGGCGCGATCAACGGCGGCATAAACTCCTTAAGCACCTTCGTTTTACTGGCAGTTGCACCACTAAACCTGATAAAAGGTGTATCCATTTCCGTTCTGACGCTCCTATTATACAAGCGGGTAGCAAGACCCCTGTTTGGAAACTAATGAAAGATCGTGTTGCAGCTCTCGCCGCAACACGATCTTTATTATTCTTCGAAATCTTCTTCCTGTGCTTCCACAACTTCGGTGTCAACCGGTTCTGCTTCGATCACTTCCGGTGCAGGTTCGGTTTGTACAACCGCGCTCTTCTTGGGCGGCATTCCCAGATCCTTCTTCCGGCAGCAGAACACAAAAATCGGCAGCAGGAAGCTAAACAGGATGCCCAGCACCAAAAATGTGGAGGAATTATTGGGATTACAGGACTGGAACAGGTCATAATAAGAAATATACATAAACACTGTCGTCACGATTGCAACCACAGCCATCACTGCGCAAACGCCAAGCATACCCAGCATAGAGCTGAGCACCTGTGAAACTGCAATGTTTCCGTCAATTGCAGCACCAAGTGTCTGAATCATAAAGATAGCATAGCAGATCCAAAATACGATCAGCAGCGCATAGGTTACAATGTACAGCGCCAGCAAGAGCTTCCGGCGGCTGCGGACCTTGCCCTTTGTTACATACTGATATTGGTCAGAGATACTTCCCAATATCCACACATTCGCCACAGGCACCCAAGATAGCCAGGGACGGTGAATGCCCCGCCGCTGGGCAATGGTTTGCAAGCCCAGGCTGTGGAGCACATACATAACGATGCTGCAGGCAATGGACAGCAAGCAGACCACAAGCCAGATCACAACAAATATTGCCGCAACACCTACAGCTTCATCCAATCCATTTGCATAATAATGAAAGTTATCCGGATACATAGTCATTGCAAACACCTCACTTAATTTATTTTGCACTTTCAATATAACATAAACTTATGAAATACGCAATCCCATTTCTCGCCAAAATTCTCCTCCCCTCTTGAAATAAAACACATCCTATGGTATAATGCAGCAAAACAGGCGTCTGTTCGCCTGCTTATTATACATAAATGCTGCAGCTTGACTGCGGCAGACAGGAGATGAACTATGAAAGGTATCATTCTTGCCGGAGGCTCCGGTACACGGCTGTACCCCCTTACCAAAGTGACATCCAAGCAGCTTCTCCCCATCTATGATAAGCCTATGATCTACTATCCTATGTCTGTTCTGATGAGCGCAGGCATCCGGGATATTCTCATTATATCCACCCCCCAGGACACCCCCCGTTTTCAGGAACTGCTGGGTGACGGTCATCAGTTCGGCCTGAAGCTGAGCTATGCGGTCCAGCCCTCCCCTGACGGACTTGCCCAGGCCTTTATCATTGGCGAGGAGTTTATTGGAAAATCCCCCGTTGCAATGATTTTGGGCGATAACATCTTCTTCGGCCACGGTCTGAAAAAGCGGCTGCGTGCCGCTGTGCGCAACGCCAAAAACGGCAAGGGCGCTACTGTTTTCGGCTACTATGTGGACGATCCGGAGCGTTTCGGCATCGTGGAATTTGACGAAAGCGGTCACGCGATCTCCATTGAAGAAAAGCCGGAGCATCCCAAGAGCAATTATTGCGTCACCGGTCTGTATTTCTACGATAACCGGGTGGTGGAGTATGCCAAGAATCTGAAGCCCTCCCCCCGGGGCGAGCTGGAGATCACTGACTTAAACCGGATCTATCTGGAGCAGGGAGACCTGAATGTGGAGCTGCTGGGTCAGGGCTTTACCTGGCTGGACACCGGTACCCACGAGTCTCTGGTGGAAGCCACCAACTTTGTTAAGACCGTTGAATCTCACCAGAACCGGAAGATTGGCTGTCTGGAGGACATTGCTTATATTAACGGCTGGATCACCCGTGAGGATGTGGAGGCTGTTATCAAAGTTTATAAAAATCAGTATGGCCGTTATTTGCAGGATGTTTTGGACGGAAAGTACATCGACGTGCTTCGGGATAAAAAGCGGCTGGAGGAACTGGAAAAATGAAAAAGACCATTATTGTGACCGGCGGTGCCGGTTTTATCGGAAGCAACTTTGTGTTCCATATGCTGGGTAAGTACCCGGAATACCGGATCGTATGTCTGGATAAGCTGACCTACGCCGGCAACCTGTCCACCCTGAAGTCTGTTATGGATCACCCCAACTTCCGTTTCGTGAAGCTGGACATCTGCGACCGGGAAGGCATTTACAAACTGTTCGAAGAAGAAAAGCCGGATGTGGTTGTAAACTTCGCTGCAGAGAGCCATGTGGACCGCTCCATTGAGAATCCGGAAATTTTCCTGCAGACAAACATTCTGGGCACACAGGTGCTGATGGATGCCTGCCGCAAGTATGGCATCGAGCGTTACCATCAGGTTTCCACTGACGAAGTTTACGGCGACCTGCCCCTGGACCGCCCCGACCTGTTCTTCACCGAGGAGACCCCCATTCATACCAGCTCCCCCTACTCCTCCTCCAAGGCAGGCGCAGATCTGCTGGTTATGGCTTATCACCGCACCTATGGACTGCCGGTAACCATTTCCCGCTGCTCCAACAACTACGGTCCTTACCACTTCCCGGAAAAGCTGATCCCCCTGATGATCGCAAACGCACTGGCTGACAAGCCCCTGCCTGTTTACGGCGAGGGTCTGAATGTCCGCGATTGGCTATATGTGGAGGACCACTGCAAAGCCATTGACCTGATCATTCACAAGGGCCGTGTGGGCGAGGTTTACAACATCGGTGGTCACAACGAGATGCGCAACATTGACATTGTGAAGATCATTTGCAAGGCACTGGGTAAGCCGGAAAGCCTGATTACCTATGTGACAGACCGGAAGGGTCACGATATGCGTTATGCAATCGACCCCACCAAGATCCACAGCGAGCTTGGCTGGCTCCCGGAAACCAAATTTGTGGACGGCATCCAGAAGACCATCCAATGGTATCTGGACAACAAGCCCTGGTGGGAGGAGATCCTCTCCGGTGAATACCAGAGCTACTACGAAAAAATGTACGGCAATCGCTAAAAATAGTATTCATCTGGCGGGGAACGCGTAATGCGCTCCCTGCCATTTTATCAAATATCTGTTTGACGGTCGGTTGGTTAGACGCACAGGCTGCCAAAAACCGTGTCATTGCGAAACCAGTCCGCAGACTGGTTGTGGCAATCTCCCGGTACAATACCCTCTTTCAATCCACGCCGTAGGGGCGGCAATCTGCCGCCCGTTAAATTTTTTCGAT
>JAZQDL010000074.1:0-29655 GCA_045546835.1 Faecousia sp. | reverse complement strand
TTTTCTTCCGTGGGGATGATGAAATTGTGGTAAACACGCTTTTCTTCATCAGAAGCCGCCGGCTTGACATCGGTCGTATCCAGCTGTGCAGCCTGCTCCTCCTCACGGGCAGCGGAGTTACTCAGGACGATTGCATAGAAGGCGCAGTCCTCGCCGTTTACGGCGGTCATACCGTGGGGCGTGCCGGAATCGTAGTAAATACAATCGCCGGGATGCAAAACTTCTGTCTTGCCGCCGATCTGGATCTTCATATGACCCCGGATGACGATGTCGCACTCCTGACCCTCGTGGGTCACCAACTCAATAGGCTCATTTTCAGCACCGGGGCGGTACTTGATCTCCATATAAAGGGGCAGGGCAATACGGTTGCGGAAGCCTGCTGCCAGGTTAAAGCCGACCATATGGTGGGCTTCCTCGATCCGCTGTCCTTCGCCCTTACGGGTCAGGGCATAGGAGCGCAGCTTGGGGCTGTGACCTTCCAGCAGGTCGCCCATATCCACGCCGAAGATCAGCACGCAGCGGTACAAAAAGGCAATACTCAAATTTTTGCTGCCTGCCTCACAGGCTATGTATTCTTCAACGGAAACGCCGGTGCGCTGGGCCATTTCTTCCACAGTAAAGCCGCAAATCTGGCGCAGTTCCCGGATACGGCCGGCCACTTCCAGCAGCTTACGGTCCATATCTGTCATCATATTATCCATATTACACCTCAAAAAAGTAATACTATATGATACCACTTTTTGTGCCTTTTTGTCAATACTTGCAACGCCTGTAAGTTTCTGTCTGACGAATTGATTATTGTAGGGCGGGGGTTCTACTCCCGCCTCTGCCGCACCATCAAATGATAATCATTCTGGGATTTCGGGGCATCGAACCCCGAAATCCCAGACGGCGGGAGTAGAACCCCCGCCCTACGATGGGTGTAATCGTCAAACAGAAATATTACAGCTTGTTGCGCATGATCTTACCGCTGATGGTTTTGGGGAGCTCATCCCGGAATACCACGATGCGGGGATACTTGTAGGGGGCGGTGTGGGTCTTGACATAGTTCTGAATTTCTTTCTTCAGTTCCTCTGTGCCTTCCACACCGGGGATCAGCACGATGGATGCCTTTACCACCTGTCCCCGGACTTCATCCGGCGCAGCAGAAACGCCACATTCCAGAACATAGGGCAGCTCCATAATGGTGGATTCGATCTCAAAGGGTCCGATCCGGTAGCCGGAGGACTTGATCACATCGTCCGCTCTGCCCACATACCAGTAGTAGCCGTCCTCATCCCCCCAGGCAACGTCGCCGGTGCGGTACATACCATCGTGCCATACATTGTCGGTGGCTTCCTTGTTCAGGTAGTAGCCAAGGAATACGCCGCAGGTAGGCTTGGGGTCGGTGCGGATGACGATCTCGCCGTTGATGCCGTCCTCCACCGGGTTACCGTCGGCATCCACAATGTCAATGCCGTAGCCGGGAACGGGCTTGCCCATTGCACCGGGCTTCAGCTCTGCACCGTAGAGGTTTGCAATGCCAAGGGTCATTTCCGTCTGGCCGAAGCCTTCGTGGATGCGCAGACCGGTGGATTTTTCGAACTGATAGAACACCTCGGGGTTCAGCGCCTCACCGGCAGTGGTTGCGTGCTTGATAGAGCTCAGGTCAAAACGGCTCAGGTCCTGCTTGATGAGCATCCGGTACATTGTTGGAGGTGCGCAGAAGGTAGTAATGTTATACTTTGCAAACATTGGCAGGATCTTCTCTGCATCAAAACGATCAAAGTCGTAGGTAAAGATCGCACCCTCACACAGCCACTGACCGTAGAGCTTGCCCCACAGCGCCTTGCCCCAGCCGGTTTCGGAAATGGTGAAGTGGAGGCCGTCCGGCTTGCACAGATGCCAGTAGCGGGCGGTTACATAGTGACCCAGGGCATACTTATAGGAGTGCATCGCCATTTTGGGATAGCCGGTTGTGCCGGAGGTAAAGAGCATCAGCATAGGATCGTCACCACAAGGGGCATCCTCAGTGCGTACATAGCGGCGGCTGAACAGGCCGTATTCCTCGTTAAAGTCGTGCCAGCCTTCCCGCTTGCCACCAACGAGGACCTTTGTCAGCTTCATTCCACTGACCTTTTCCGCCAGCTCTGCCTGCTCGGCAGTGTTGCCATCTGCGGTGCAGAGGATGGCGCTGACACCGCCTGCCTGGAAACGGTAGGTAAAGTCGTGCTCCATCAGCTGATTGGTGGCGGGGATGGCGATAGCGCCCAGCTTGTGCAGACCAAGGATGGCAAACCAGAACTGATAGTGGCGCTTGAGCACCAGCATCACCCGGTCGCCCCGCTTGATGCCAAGGCTCTTAAAGTAGTTGGCACACTGGGAGGAGGCATCCTTCATATCCTTAAAGGTGAAGCGCCGCTCGGTCATATCGTCCGAAATATGTACCATAGCCAGCTTGTCAGGATCCTTCCGGGCGATGGCATCCACTGTGTCGAAGGCAAAATTGTAGCGGTCGGTATTGGAAAAATTGATGCCGGTCATACAGCCGTTTTCATCCTCAACACCCTGGACAAATTCATTGCAAAGAAGCCGCTGGGCTGTCATATCGGGAGCCCCGTGCTGGGAGGGCAGCTTCATAGAGGTGTCCCGCTTGTCACTTGCCATAACCATAGAAAGGAACACGCAGTCATTGCCTTCCACGGCGATCATACCGTGGGGGGTAGAGGACTTGTAGAAAATGGAGTCGCCCTCGTGGAGCACCTCCTCGTGCTCACCGATGCGGATGCGCAGCGCACCCTTGATGACCATATTAAATTCCTGACCGTCGTGGGTGACGGTGTGGATGGGCTGATCCTGCAGTTCTTCGGAGTATTGATAGGTAACATAGTAGGGAGCAGCCAGCTTGCTGCGAAACATTGGTGCCATATCCTGAATGGTGATGCCATCCTCGCTGGCGGTGGTCAGACCCTTGCCCTTGCGGGTGACGGTATAGCCGGAAAGCTTAGCGCTGTGACCTTCCAGAAGGACCGTGATCTCAACACCGAAGGCCTTGGCGCATTTATGCATAAAAGTAAAGGGCAGATCCACAGTACCGGACTCGTACAACTGATAAATGTCCAAAGTAACCTCGGTCATATCGGCCATTGCTTGCTGGCTGTAGCCCAGAATTTCACGCATCTCCCGGATACGGGCAGCAATGTCCATCAGTTGATTTGTGGTGTTTTGGTTTGTCATAGTGATCATTCCTTTCTAAATAGTAAAATAATAAAATAAAACTCGTCTCAAGAAACACTTGAGACGAGTAAAAACAATACCCGCGGTACCACTCAAATTGCGCCCAAAGACGCCCCTTCACGCTCCAACAAGCGCTATCCCTTAACGCGGGCAGACGGGGGAACTTACTGCAAAAAAAGGTTCAGTTCTCCGGCTCGGAAGTGATTGTTTCGGACGCTTTGTTACCGGGTTGCACCAAGTCCCGGCTCTCTGGAAACTGCGGCTGTCCGACCGTCTTCGTCAAAGCCTTTTTGTGTATTGACCACATTATACTATGTCCGCAGGAAAAAGTCAAATGTTTTTCCTACAAAGAGAAGTTAGGTTTTCATTATTTTTTTGTGCAAATTCGCAAACATTACAAATTTGACTAGTTTTTATTGACAAATCAGCCGGTTTATGCTTAAATAGCCATAGTGAAAAAGACATTGACGGAAAACTTGCCTTTTTGGAAACTGCAGAGAGCCGGCGGTCGGTGTGAGCCGGTGTGGAAGAAAATGGTGAACTGATTCCCGAGTCGGCTCTGCCAACGCTTTTGTTAGTAGTGGAGTCCGGTTGCCCCCGTTACAGGGCTAGAGCTTGTTAGAGCTCGATGAGTGATCCCTGTTGGTGGGGATAATCAGGGTGGTACCGCGAAGAATTCTTCGTCCCTGAGGCTGTGCAGGCCTCGGGGCTTTTTCATTTTATAAGCAAGGAGAATGGATTATGAACGCAGTTAAGATCAGCGATATGACAATGAAGCAGGAGGGTAAGGAGCTTTCTTTATCCTTTAAGGAAAAGATCGAGCTGGCGAAGCTTCTGGATAAGCTGGATGTGTCTGTTATTGAATTGGATGGCATTCGCAGCAGCAAGATCGATAGCCTTCGCATTAAGTCCATCGCCTCCGCAGTCCAGTCCGCGATCGTGGCAGTGCCGGTGCAGCTGGATAAAAACAGCGTGGAGGAGACCTGGAATGCCCTGCGTTTTGCAAAGAACCCCCGTTTGCAGGTCTGTGCTGCAGTCAGCTCTGTGCAGATGGAGTATCTGTACCATAAAAAAGCCGATGCAATGCTGCAGACTGTCAGCGAAATTGTCGCTGCCTGTAAGGCCCTTTGCCCGGATGTGGAATTTGTGGCAGACGATGCCACCCGCAGCGATCCTGCTTTCCTTGCCCAGATCCTGACTGTCGCCATCAGACAGGGCGCAACCACAGTGACTGTTTGCGATGCAGCCGGTACGATGATGCCGGAGGAATTCGCCGCTTTTGTAAAGAGTCTTTATGAGGCAGTTCCCACACTTAAGGGTGTGACCCTGGGCGTTTCCTGCTCCAATGAGCTTGCGATGGCAGATGCCTGCGTGATCGCCGCTGCCTGTCAGGGAGCGGGAGAGCTGAAGACCGCGGCATATCCTGTGAACACCGCGTCTCTTGCCAATGTTTCCCGGATCATCAGCACCCGGGGCGACAGCTTCGGTGCAGCCTGTTCTGTGAACGTGACGCAGCTCAGTCGCACCGTTAATCAGATCACCTGGATGTGCCAGCCCGGCAGAAGTAAGACATCTCCCTTTGCCGGTGGTGTACAGGAAGAAGACAGCGATATTTACCTGACTGCCCACGATGATCTTTCCGGTGTGCTGAAGGCTGTGGAGCGGATGGGCTATGATCTGTCCGAGGAGGACGGAAGCCGCGTCTATGAAGCCTTCCAGACCATCGCTGCCAAGAAGGAGAAGGTCAGCGCCAAGGAGCTGGATGCCATCGTTGCCTCCGCTGCTATGCAAGTGCCTTCCACCTACCGGCTGGATACTTATGTGATTACTGCAGGCAATACGGTTTCTGCTACCGCACACCTGAAGCTTTTCAAGGGGGACGCACCGGTAGAGGGCGTAAGCATTGGCGACGGACCGATCGATGCCGCATTTTTGGCAATCGAGTCCATTACCGGCTGCCATTATGAGCTGGACGATTTCCAGATTCAGTCTGTGACCGAGGGCCGCGAGGCAATGGGTCAGGCAGTGGTGAAGCTCCGTGCCGAGGGTAAGCTGTACTCCGGCAAGGGCATTTCTACGGACATTGTGGGCGCAAGTATTTATGCCTATATCAATGCCCTGAACAAGATCGTTTACGAGGAGGAAACTGTATGAACCTCTCCTTTTCTACCCGTGGCTGGCCGGAGCTGAGCTGGAACGATATGCTCCAGACGGCTCTGGAAATGGGCTTTACAGGCATCGAAGTATATAATCTGCCCAAGTTCGATCCTATGACCGAGAAGGGCGGTCCGTTCCACAAGCATAAGGTGGCGGCTACTGTGCGCCAGCTGCGTGACCTGAAATTGGCAATTCCCTGTTTTGATACTTCTATCGATTTGTCCACAGACGACAGCTGCGTGGAAAGCCTCATAAAGCTTATGGAGGTTGCCCACGATGCACATGTTTCTTATGTGGTGGCGGTAGCGCTGCAGGATAACGAAGAACAGGTGCGCAAAAACCTTGCTGTTTTGGAGCCTGCGGCTGAAAAGATCGGCGTGAGCCTTCTGATCAAGACCAGCGGCATTTATGCCGATACCGCCAGATTGCGGAAAATGCTGGAGGGCTTTGCCAGCGACTATATGGGCGCTTTGTGGGATATGCACCACACCTATCGGGATTTTGCAGAAAGTGCCGATACGACCATTAAAAACTTAGGTACTTATGTCAAGCACGTGCATTTGCGTGATTCTGATGATGACGGCAGCTACAACCTGATCGGCGAAGGCACACTGCCTGTGGCGGAGATGATCCGCGCCCTTTCTTCTATCAACTACGATGGCTTTGTATCTTTGGAATGGAAGCCGGAGTGGATGGAGGAGCTGCAGGACAAGGATGTGATCTTCCCTCACTTTGTAAACTATATGAGCCGGTTCGGCAGCACCCGCAGCCGGAAAAAATCCCTGTACTACAACCACGACGGCTCCGGACAGTATGTGTGGAAGAAGGACGATCTGATCGACCTGACCTTCCCTCAGGTGCTGGACCGGATGGTGGAGGAATTTCCGGATCAGTATGCCTTTAAGTATACGACCTTGGACTATACCCGCACCTATGAGCAGTTCCGGGAGGATGTGGATAACTTCGCCCGGGCGCTGGTATCTCTGGGTGTGCGCCCGGGTATGAAGGTAGCGATCTGGGCAACCAATGTGCCTGCCTGGTACATTACCTTCTGGGCAACTATCAAGATCGGCGCGGTACTGGTGACTGTGAATACCGCCTACAAGATCCACGAGGCGGAGTACCTGCTGCGCCAGTCCGATACCCATACACTGGTGATGATCGAGTCTGCACTGGACTCCAACTATAAAAACATTATCAATGAGATCGGTCCGGAAATTGCAAAGACAAAGGCGGGCCAGCCCCTGCACTGTAAGCGCCTGCCTTTCCTGCGGAATGTAATTACTGTAGATTTCCGCCAGCCGGGCAGTCTGACCTTCGAAGAAGCAATGGACCGGGCGGAGCTTACTCCCATTGAGGAAGTACATCGGATGGCGGCAAATGTGCGCCCGGACGATGTGTGCAATATGCAGTACACCTCCGGTACAACCGGCTTCCCCAAGGGTGTTATGCTCACCCACTACAATGTTGTTAACAACGGTAAGTGTATCGGTGACCGGATGGGTCTGTCCACTGCTGACCGGATGATGATCCAGGTGCCGATGTTCCACTGCTTTGGTATGACCCTGTCTATGACCTCGGCAATGACCCACGGCGCAACCATGTGTCCAATGCCGTATTTCTCTGCAAAGGCATCTCTTGCCTGTATCAATCAGGAGCGAATTACCTGCTTCAATGGCGTGCCTACAATGTTTATTGCAATGTTCAATCATCCGGACTATCGGAAAACCGATTTTTCCCATATGCGCACAGGTATTATGGCGGGCGCAGGCTGTCCTCCGGAGCTGATGAAGCGGGCAGCACAGCCGGACGAAATGAATATGTACGGCATTGTTTCCGTTTACGGACAGACTGAATGTGCCCCCGGCAATACAATGTCCTCCTGGACAGATTCTCTTCAGGTGCGGACGGAAACCGTGGGTTATGACTTCCCCCACGTTCAGTGTAAGATCATCGATCCGGAAACCGGCGAGGAAGTAGGTCCCGGTGTCAACGGTGAGTTCTGTGCCCGTGGCTATAACACAATGAAGGGCTACTACAAAATGCCCCAGGCAACGGCTGAGACCATCGACCAGGACGGCTGGCTCCACTCCGGCGACCTTGCCTGTAAGGACGAACAGGGCAACTACCGGATCACCGGCAGATTGAAGGATATGATCATCCGGGGCGGTGAGAATATCTATCCCAAGGAGATCGAGGAATTTATCTATACCCACCCGGCTGTCAAGGATGTGCAGGTCATCGGTGTGCCGGATAAGAAGTACGGCGAGGAGATATTCGCAAGTATTATTTTGAAAGAAAAGGGCAGTGTGACCGAAGAGGAAATGCTCGCCTACATCCGCGCCAGTATGGCACGGCATAAAGTGCCCAAATACATCGAATTTGTGGATGCATTCCCAATGAATGCCGCCGGCAAGGTGCTCAAGTATAAAATGCGTGAGGATGCGGCAAAGCGCTATAACCTCACCGGCGACGGCTCTGACACCGCAGGCCCTGGTAAATAAGAAAAAAGGGCGCGTTGCAAAATACTGCAATGCGCCCTAAAACTATGTATTTTTCTACATCTTGTGGATGTAGGGGCGGATATTATCCGCCCGCGGGAGGCTAATAGCCTCCCCTACAAACGCTATCGATACATTACCTGTATTTTGCAACAGACCCTTACTTTTTATTACGGAGTCAATGTCCAGCCGTGGTCGCCGTGATAGATCATCAGTTTTGTCTGACCGCCGTCGATGCATATATTTTCGCCGGTGATAAAGCCAGCCTTATTTGAGGCTAAAAACAGGATCATATTGGCAATGTCCAAGGGACTACCCACACGGCCTGCAGGCTGCTGCACCGCATCCGCGCCTGTATAGACCTGATTTTCCACATCGATCCAGCCGGGGGAGATGCTATTGACCCGGACTTTTCCTGCAAAACTGACAGCAAGGGCGTGGGTCAGTGCCGCAATACCACCTTTGGCAGCGGTATAGCTTTCACTTTGGGGCTGGCTCATCCGGTCACGGGAGGGGGAAATGTTGATAATGCTGGCACCGGGGGCAAAATAGGGGGCAAAGAGCTTGCTTAAGTAGAAGGGGGCGGTCACACCCACAGAAAGGGCATTTTGAAACTGCTCATAGCTGCAGTTGTCGATGCCCATAAAGCTGGGCGGTGCATTGTTTACCAGCACATCCACCCGGCCATATTGCTCGATGACTGTTCGGGCAAAGGCTTCCAAGGTGTTTTTATCAGAAAGATCCCCAATGTAATGGTCGCCTTCAGCACAGTCGATCACGCAGACATTTGCGCCGTGTTTTCTAAATTCTTCGGCAGTACAAAGACCAATGCCGTGAGCGCCGCCGGTGATCACAACCACTTTGTTTTGAAATTCATTCATACCAATTCCTCCGATTTTTGATGCTTAGAACCCCGGCTGAAGTTTCAAAACTTAGCCGGGGTTTTGTTCTTATTTTAGACCAAAGTAACGCATTGCGTTGCGGCAGCTGATGCCTTCTACGATCTTCTTCAGGGAAGCATCGATGTTGGGGTACTCGCCGTTTTCAACCCAGTTACCGATCAGATTACACAGAATTCTGCGGAAGTAATCGTGACGGGCATAGCTCAGGAAAGAGCGGGAGTCAGTGAGCATACCAACAAAGTTGCCAAGCAGACCCAGGTTTGCCAGAGAGATCATCTGGTCGATCATACCGGTCTTGGTGTCGTTAAACCACCAGGCAGAGCCGTGCTGCATCTTTCCGGGCACGGAGCTGTCCTGGAAACAGCCGATCAGTGTACCCAGTTGGGCATTGTCGGCGGGGTTCAGGGAGTAGAGGATAGTCTTGGGGCAGTTGCCGTCCACATCCAGTGCGTCCAGGAACTTTGCGATGTCTGCACCGCAGGTGTTCTGGGAAATGGCATCTACGCCGGTGTCCACGCCCATTTTGCGGAACACGCGGGAGCTGTTGTTACGGATGCAGGAATAGTGCAACTGCATTGCAATGTCCAGGCGGCTGTATGCCTTGCCCAGGCAAATAAGAACAGCAGTCTGGAACTTCTCGGTCTCTTCCACAGTCAGGGTTTCCCCGGACAGCGCCTTCTGGTAAATGGCTTCCACTTCGTCCATAGAAGCTTCCCGGTAGGGGATATAGTCAAGGCCGTGGTCACTTGCCTTACAGCCGTGGGCGGCAAAGAACTCCAGGCGCGCAACCAAAGCATCCATCACAGACTGTGCAGTGGGCAGGCTGTCCTTACCAACGCTCTTAGCCAGCTGTGCGATGTATTCGTGCCAGCCAGCTTTGTGGATGCTGATCGCCTTGTCGGGACGGTAGGAGGGGGCAACGACGGTTGTGATAGTGGGATCGGCAGCGATCTTTTCGTGCCACTCCAGAGTGTCAATGGGATCGTCGGTGGTGCCGATGAAAGCAACATTAGACTTCCGGATCAGGCCGCGGGCGGTCATATCCGGATCTTCCTGCAGGAGCTTATTTGCCTTTTCCCAGATGATGGGGGCATTTTCAACAGTCAGGGTTTCCTCAATGCCGAAGAATTTCCGCAGCTCCAGATGACACCAGTGGTACATGGGGTTGCCGATCGCCATTTCCAGTGCTTCCACGAATTTCAGGAAACGCTCGTAGTCAGGCTGAGAGCCGGTGATGTAGTCTTCGTCAGTGCCGTTAGAGCGCATCACGCGCCATTTATAGTGGTCGCCAAAGTAAGAGCCGTCCGCCTGTTTGCCGCCCAGCCAAACCTGTGCAAGGTTCTCGAACCGGCGGTCCTCGAAAATTTCACGGGGATTGAGGTGGCAGTGATAGTCCACCAAGGGCATATTTTCCGCATAATCGTGGAACAGGTGCTTGGCGGTTTCGGTTTCCAGCAGGAAATCCTTGTCCATAAAAGCTTTCATTTCGTATCTCCTTATATTCATAAAATGTTTTATCTATATGTGTTTAGCCGGTAGGGGGCGCGGATATAGCGCTCGTGGCTGGCGGCAGCGGGGCGAGCAAACACACCGGATACCAGACCCATCATTGCATACAATGTAACCAGCGAAGAGCCGCCGTAGCTGATGAAGGGAAGTGTCAGGCCGATAACGGGCATTACGCCAATGCACATACCCACATTGATGATGATCTGGAAGCTCAGTGCGGATGCAGCACCATAACAGATTACCCGGCGCATAATGTCCTGACTGCGGTTGCCTACCCAGATGCAGCGGGCAACGATCAGACCCAAAGCGATCAACACAAGCACACAGCCCACATAGCCCAATTCCTCGCCGATGGCAGAGAAAATAAAGTCTGTATGCTGGGCAAACAGCGCGCCCTGTTGGGTTCGCGTACCTTCAAACAGACCTTGGCCGGTCATACCGCCGCCGGTGAGGGAGCGCAGAGAACGGACCATATGATACCGGGGGTCCAGACCGTTGGGGTCAAGGGTCGGATCGTATAGCACCTGAATACGCTCACGCTGGAATTCGTCCATCACGTGATTCCAAATAAAGGGAAACGCTGCGGTGATACCGCCGGCAGCTACCAAAAACCAGATCAGCTTCACACCGCCGGCAAATGCCATACCCACAAAGATCGCCACGAAGATCAGGGAAACACCTGCATCTCGGGACAGCACCATATTCAGTCCAACCAGAAGGCCCAGATGCAGCACATAGTGACCAACCGAGGGGATTGAGGAAAGGCGGTTCTGGTGAGATGCCATAACCGATGCCATAATCAGAATGTAGGTGATCTTACAGATCTCTGCCGCCTGAATGTTAAAGGGCAGGAAAGGGAATTTCAGCCAGCTTCGGTTGCCGTTGACCGTTACACCGAAGGGGATCAGCATCAGAAGCAGGACTGTATTGAAAATGACCATCCCAGTTCTTCGTTCTGAAAAAACTTCAGCATCGATGCCGGAAAGACCGATATACAGCAGAATTCCGATCAGTGCCGCACCGATCTGAATGATCAGGTAACGCGCTGAATCCTCTTCGTAATTGGTAGTACTTGTGATCATAAGACAACCAAAGACAGTTGTAATGGTGCACATCAGCAAGAGCATTTTGTCACACTTGCGGAAGGCATCCAGAAAATACCTTATCACGCGACCCATTGCGTCACCTCCTTCAGCAAAATATTGTATCATCTTTCCGGGAACTTGTAAACCACTTTTGGTGCAGGTTTTGAAATATTCAATACAAATCATTCGTTATATAACGGGGACGGGTTTTCCGTCCCATCGGCAAATCCGTCCTCGATGGGCGGATTTGCCGCAGAGGGAGGCAAAACGCCTCCCCTACAGTTTGTCGGTGTGTTCAGTAGAACACACCGACAAACTGAAATTTGTAGGTATTGATTTTTTTAAAATTTTCCACTATTCTATATAATAATAATGGTCGAAAGGAAACCGTTTTATGAAAGCTTCATTTAAGGAACTATGCAAGCTGTTTTCTGCGTTCTTCCGGATCGGTGCCTTTACCTTCGGCGGCGGAATCGCGATGATCCCTCTGATCCAGAAGGAAGCAGCGGAAAAAAACAAGTGGGTCACCGATGATGACATTCTGGAAGTGATCGCCATTGCCGAGTCTACCCCGGGTCCCATTGCCATCAACTCTGCCACATTTGTAGGTTACCGTGCTTGCGGTGTGCTGGGTTCTGTAGCTGCCACCGTAGGCGTGGTGCTGCCCAGCTTTGTAATTATTTTGATTTTGTCCTTTGTGCTGCAGCAGTTTCAGGCGCTTTCCGTGGTGCGGTATGCCTTCCAGGGCATTCGGGCTGGTGTGCTGGCGCTGCTTTGCAAATCTCTTTGGACAATGTATAAGAAAAGCCCCAAAGGTTTCGCCGCCTATATTGCAATGGCGGGTGCATTTGTATTGACTGCGTTCACGCCAATCAATGTGATCTTTGTGATTATTGGTTGCGGCATTTTTGGACTTATCAGCAGCCGGTATCTGGAGAGGAGGGCAAAACAATGATCTATTTAGAGCTGTTTTTGACCTTCTTTATGATTGGTGCAGTCACCTTTGGCGGCGGCTATGCAATGCTTCCAATGATCCAGGAGCAGGTGGCTCTGCGGTGGGGAGATATTATCAGCAGCGAAGCCCTTATCGACTTTGTGGCAGTCAGCGAATCCACCCCGGGACCCTTTGCGATTAATATGGCAACCTATGTGGGCTCTGTGGTGGGAGGACTGGATAAAGGCGCAGCAATGGCTGTTTTCGGCTCGTTCTGCGCTACTTTGGGCGTGGTGCTGCCCAGCTTTATCATTATTTTGATCGTGGCAAAGTGCTACGATAAATTCCGGGAAAGCCGGGCAGTAAAGGGCTGTATGAGTGGCTTAAAGCCTGCGGTGGTTGGCTTGATCGCCAGCACAGTGCTTTCTATTGGAAAAACAGTACTTTTCTCCGCAGGTGTCAGTCTTGCGGTATTTACCCAGGCTGCTTTCTATATATCTATTGGTATTTTTGCAGTGATGGCAGTTTTGGCATTTAAGAAAGTACATCCCATCCTGATTATTTGCCTGTCCGCAGTGGCAGGTATTGCAGCAGGATACCTGAACTTGTGGGGTTGAATAGCAGGCCAGCAATTGCTATAATATATTGTAAGAATTTGGAAAACAGGAGGGGATCGCCTATGGTTCGGCGGGAAAAGCGGCGTATGAAATTAAGCCCTACCCAGATTATTGCTTTTGCATTTGCCGGGATCATTATATTAGGCACAATGCTGCTTAGCTTGCCGATAGCATCCCGCAACGGACAGTCGGCAGGCTTGCTAAATTCCCTTTTTACAGCTACATCGGCTACTTGCGTGACCGGTCTTGTGATGTTTGATACCTGGACCCAGTGGAGCGGGTTTGGACAGACAGTGATTTTGTGTATGATCGAGATCGGTGGACTTGGCTTTATGTCTGCGGCAGCAATGTTTGTCTTTTTGTTCCGGCGAAAGGTGAGCCTGCGCCAAAAAATGGTGATCACACAAGCCCTAAGCCTGAACGATATGGAGGGCGCGGTCAAGCTGGAAAAATGGGTGCTGTTCGGCAGCCTGTCTGTGCAGGCGGTTGGTGCACTGGTGCTGACAGGGCATTTTCTTCCGGACTATGGCTTGAAGCAGGCTGCCGTTTGGGGCGTTTTCCATTCCATATCCGCTTTTTGCAATGCAGGCTTTGATATTCTGGGATCTATACAGCCGGGAAGCAGTGTTGCTTGCTTCAATAGCGATCCGGTGGTACTGATTACCCTGATGTGCCTGATCGTTGTGGGCGGCTTGGGCTTTTTCGTATGGGAAGAGCTGGCGTCAATTCGGTCCTTCCGGAAATTCAGTGTGTATACAAAACTGGTGCTGCTGACAACCGGTGTATTGCTCTTAGGGGGCGCAGGTCTCTTTTTGATGTTGGAATGGAACAATCCGGACACCTTGGGATCAATGCCTGTGGGGCAGAAGATATTAAATGCTTTCTTCCAGGCGGTAACCTTGCGTACTGCGGGATTTGCTTCTGTGGATCAGGGTAGCCTGACCGATGCGGGTAAGGCAGTCAGTATGGTGCTGATGCTGATCGGCGGTTCTTCCGGTTCTACTGCAGGCGGCTTAAAGACGGTCACCTTTGTGGTGCTGCTCCTGTTCCTTTGGTCTAGAGCAAGGGGACGCAGCAGAGTGAATGTCTTCCACAGAGAGATCCCCGGGGAAAAGGTAATGGATGCAATGACCATTGCAGGTATTATGATTGCTTTGGCTATGTTTGGCGGTGCGTTTATCAGCGCAACCTCGCCCATAAGCTTTACAGACGGTCTCTTTGAAGCGGTGTCCGCACTGGCAACGGTGGGATTGACTGCCGGCGTGACTGTAAGCCTGAGTATCCCTGCGCAAGTGCTGATTATTATTTTTATGTATTTCGGCAGAATTGGTGTTTTGACCATCAGTCTAGGTTTCCTGATGGGAGACCGGGCGGCAGATCGATTCCGGTATGCCCGAACAAATTTGCTGATTGGATAGGAGTACAATATGAAATCTTGTATCGTAATTGGATTGGGCCGTTTTGGCAGCGAGGTTGCCCGGCGGCTGTATGAGCTTGGCTGTGAGGTACTGGCGATGGACACCTGCAGCGAAAATGTTCAGCAGGTGGCAGATCAGGTGACCCACGCAGTGGTGGGAAACGCACAGGATAAGGATGTGCTGCGTTCCTTGAGCGCACAGGATTTTGAATGTGCCATCGTTGCCATCGGTGATAGTCTTGCAGACTCCGTTTTGGCAACAATGAACTTAAAAGAACTGGGAATTCCCCGGGTCATTTGCAAAGCCCACGATGAGACCCACCGGCAGGTGCTTTTGAAGCTGGGTGCGGATCAGGTGGTCATTCCGGAGCAAGAGAATGCTGCCCGGCTGGCAAAAAGCCTGTCCAGTCGCAATGTGCTGGATTATATCGAGCTGTCTGCAGAGTACGGCATTATTGAAGTGCCTGCCCCGGCATCTTGGCTGGATAAGAGCCTGAAGGAATTAAATGTCCGGGCAAAGCTGGGCGTGAATATTCTGGCAGTCAGACGGGAAGGAAAGATCAACGTTTCTCCCGCTGCGGATTTTAAAATCGCAGCAGGGGATATTATGGTGGTGCTGGGAGATACTGCAGCACTGAATGCGGTGCAAAAGCTATGACAGAAAGAATTACAGCTCGGAAAAATCCTCTGCTGCAGCAGGTGCGGAAGCTGCTTAGTTCCCGCAAGGAACGAGAGCACGCAGGTCTGTTTGTGGCGGACGGCACAAAGCTTTTAGAAGAGGCTGTGCGCTGGTGGCCGGGACTCCATACGGTGATCCTGTCTGACGGTGTGGAAGCGGAAGTTCCGGACGGTGTGCGCCTAGTGCGCGTACCGGAGGATGTGATGGCATCCATATCCCCTATGCAGACACCTCAGGGCGCGCTGTTTCTGTGCCGCCTGCCGGAGAAGAAGGAATTTTCTCCGATTCCAGGAATGTTGCTGCTGGACGGCATTCAGGACCCGGGCAATCTGGGTACGATCCTGCGTACTGCCGATGCACTGGGAGTGACTGTGGCGCTGCTGGAGGGCTGTGCCGATCCTTACAGTCACAAGGTGGTTCGCGCCAGTATGGGCGCAGTGTTCCGCACCCCGGTGGTGCAGACCACTTGGGAAGAAGCAAAGGAAAAAATGCAGCAATCAGGAATTCCTGTGGCGGTAACAGCACTGTCTGACCGGGCACAGGATATTCGTAATGCGGACCTTTCTAAAATGGCGGTGGTCATCGGCAGTGAGGGTCAGGGCGTCCGGCAGGAAATTCTGGATAGCGCTCAGGCAGAACTGATCATTCCAATGACCGCCCATTGCGAATCGCTGAACGCCGCCATTGCCGCCGCAATCGTTATGTGGCAGATGAAACTTTAACAATGTAGGGCGGGGGCTCGCTCCCGCCGCTAACGATAGGGTGTTTCTAACGGCGGCAGCAAGCCGCCGCCCTACAATGGCAGAGAAGAAGTAACCGGATCAAAAAGGAGAGATAGAAAATGCTGATCTACTGGGTGTGGTTTGCACAGCTTAGCGGAATAACTGCTTCACAAAAGCTGGCGCTTTTGCAGCATTTTCACGATCCTGAGGAAATCTATCATACCCAGGGAAATATCCCTGGTGTGCCTGAGGAAGTTATGGAAGCACTGGAGGATAAAGATCTTCAGGAAGCAAGGAAAATCCTTGCAGACTGTGTCCATAAGGGGATAAATATTTTGACCCTCCGGGATGAAAGCTATCCGGAGAAGCTGCGAAATACCTACGACCCGCCGCTGGTGCTGTATGTAAAAGGAATGTTGCCCCAGTGGGAGACCGTTCCGGTCATCGGCATTGTCGGCACAAGAAAAGCAAGCTCCTACGGATTGCACACGGCTAAGCAGTTTGGTGGGCAGATCGCCTCCTGCGGGGCATTGGTGGTGTCCGGCGGTGCGTCGGGAATTGACACCAAGGCTATGGAGGGTGCGCTGGACGCAGGTTTCCCGGTAGTAGGCGTCTTAGGCTGCGGCGTAGATGTGGTATATCCTGCTTCTAATCGGCGGCTCTTTGACCGTGTGGCGGAAAATGGCTGCCTGATCTCCGAATATCCACCTAAAACAACGGGCACTCCCTGGCATTTTCCCCAACGGAACCGGATTATCAGTGGAATGTCCCATGGACTATTAGTAGTGGAAGCACCCCAAAAGAGCGGTGCGCTGATCACTGCCCAGAGGGCGATGGAACAGGGAAGAGATGTATATGTTGTGCCCGGGAATGTGGATGTGGACAGCTGCGCCGGCAGCAATGCGCTTTTGCAGGACCGGGCGGTGGCAGCCCTTTCCGGCTGGGATGTGGTGAAGGAGTATGCCCACCTTTATCCGGGAAAGGTAAGTAAAAAACAGATCCCGCCTTATATGCCGGCAGAGCCGCTAAAAGTAGCACAGACAATGGTCCTTCCGGAAAATTCCGCCAATTCCGACGGAACAAACCAGAAAAAAGCCATTGACAAGGAAGAAAAATCAACTTATAGTGTTTTAGATAGCGCTGCGGCTGCCCTGTCGGAAACAGAACGGGCAGTTCTTGCCCATGTGCCCCGGGAGACTGTGCTTGTGGACGAGGTGATCGCCCAGGTAGATATGCCGGCGGGAACAGTCCGGTCGATTTTGACCAAGCTGTCCCTGAAGGGGTTGACAGCGGTGCATCCCGGCGGACGGATATCGCGAAAATAACATTTTCGGAGGATCGTATGGATAAAGCATCCAAACTGGTAATTGTGGAGTCGCCCTCCAAGGCGAAGACCATTGGAAAATATCTGGGAGCAGAATATACCGTCAAGGCGAGTATGGGCCATTTGCGGGATCTGCCCAAAAGCACAATGGGTGTAGATATCGAAGGCGGCTTTGTGCCCGAGTATCTGCCGATGGAAAATAAGGCGGAGATCATCAGCGATCTGCGTAAGGCTGCAAAGAAAGCGGAAACTGTATATCTGGCAACGGACCCGGACCGGGAGGGCGAAGCCATCTCCTGGCATTTGAAGGAGCTGTTGGAGCTTCCGGACAGCAAGACCTTCCGGGTCACCTTTAACGAGATCACCCAAAAGGTGGTGCAGCAGTCTATTGCTGCCCCCAGAGCCATTGATTATGCGCTGGTAGATGCCCAGCAGGCCCGGAGAATTCTGGACCGGATCGTAGGCTATCAGCTCTCCCCCCTGCTGTGGAAGAAGGTTCGCAGAGGTTTGTCTGCAGGCCGTGTCCAGTCCGTTGCCACTCGACTGGTGGTGGACCGGGAAAATGAGATTCGCGCCTTCCAGCCCAGAGAGTATTGGTCCTTGGATGTGAAGCTGGACCGGATCGGAAAGCCCGGCTCTTTTACTGCCCGTTACCACGGAGATACCAAAAAGCGGGAGCTGGAAAACGAAGCGCAGGTTCTGAAGATCCTTGATGATATTACCGACAAGGAATTTACGGTAGTGAGCGTAAAGCAGGCGGATAAGAAGCGCAGTGCTGCGCCTCCTTTCACCACTTCCACCCTCCAGCAGGAGGCTTCCCGGAAGCTGAATATGACCCCCAAGCGCACAATGGCAATCGCTCAGCAGCTGTATGAAGGCGTGGATGTGGCAGGGGAAGGCACTTTGGGTCTGATCACCTATATGCGTACCGACTCTCTGCGCTTGAGCACCGATGCGATGGCTGCAGCAGCGGACTTTATTAAAAGCCGCTACGGAGCTGCCTATTACTACGGAAAATTCCACAGCTTTAAGACAAAATCCAGCGCACAGGATGCCCACGAAGCCATCCGCCCCACCCATGTGGAGCTGGACCCGGAGCGCATCCGCGACTCTTTGACAAAGGAGCAGTATCGGCTCTATAAGCTAATCTGGAGCCGTTTTCTGGCGACCCAAATGGCAAATGCCGTTTACGATACGGTGTCCATTGACTCGGAATGTGCCGGTCATATCTTCCGTTCAAGCCACCAGAGTGTAAAATTCTCCGGCTTCCTGGCTGTTTATGAGGAAGGTCGGGACGAGGAAACGGAAGCAGTGGGCGAGCCCCTGCCGGAGCTGCAGGAGGGGGACAAGGCATTGTGTTCCGATATTAAAAAGGAACAGCACTTTACCCAGCCGCCTGCCCGGTATACGGAGGCAACTCTGGTTAAGGCAATGGAAGAAAAGGGTGTCGGCCGTCCTTCTACCTATGCAACCATCGTTTCCACCATTCAGGATCGGGAATATGTGAATAAAACCGATAAGCGCCTGATGCCCACAGCACTGGGCGAGGTGGTCACGGGATTGATGCTGGAGCGCTTCCAGGATATTATCGATGTGCAGTTTACCGCCAATATGGAAAACCGCCTGGACGATGTGGAAGCAGGAAAAGAGCATTGGAAGGATCTGCTGGCAGATTTTTACAAGGATTTCCATAAGGAAATGCAGGATGCAGAAGCTGCTTTGGAGGGCACACGGCTGAAAGTGCCGGACGAAGTGTCTGAGGAGATCTGTGAGGTCTGCGGACGGAATATGGTGGTAAAGATCGGACGGTTTGGAAAGTTTTTGGCATGCCCCGGTTTCCCGGAGTGTAAGAACACCAAGCCTATTGTGGAGAAAATGCCCGGTCGCTGCCCCAAGTGCGGCAGCACCATCTTAAAGCGCAAGTCCAAGCGCGGCTATGCCTATTACGGCTGTGAGCGGGGCGCGGAGTGCGGCTTTATGACTTGGGATGTGCCCACTGCAGAGGACTGCCCCAAGTGCGGACAGACTATGTTCAAAAAGTCCGGACGGGGCAGAATGAAGCCCTTCTGCGTAAACGAAAGCTGTGAAAATTTCCTGCCGGAAGATAAGAGAGGCTACTATAAAAAGCCTGCCGATCAGGAAGCGGAAACGGACAAGAAGACAAAAAAGACAACCACAAAGAAAACAGCGAAGAAGAAAACCGGCAAGGAGGCCTGAAAATGGCAGTAGTAAAAGTCATTGGCGCAGGTCTTGCCGGTGCAGAGGCAGCTTGGCAGCTTGCCCAGAGAGGGATTTCCGTAGAGCTGTATGAAATGAAACCGGAGAAAAAATCTCCGGCACACCACACAGATACCTTTGCAGAGCTGGTATGCTCCAATTCTCTGCGCAGTGACCGTCTGGAAAACGCAGTCGGTCTTCTGAAAGAGGAGCTGCGGCGGCTGGACAGTCTGATCGTATCCTGCGCCGACGCCACCCGTGTGGAAGCCGGCGGTTGCCTTGCAGTGGATAGACAGGGCTTTTCTGACCTGGTAACGGAAAAAATCCGCAACCACCCCAATATTACAGTCATTGCCCAGGAGATCACAAAAGTGCCGGAAGGCCCAGTGATCGTGGCAACAGGACCGCTGACTTCGGATGCTTTATCTCAGGCGATCGGTGAATATTTTGGCACAGGCTACCTGCACTTTTTCGATGCTGCTGCACCGCTGGTGACTGCAGAGTCTATCGATATGGATGCGGCGTGGTGGCAGTCCCGCTATGATAAGGGAACGCCGGATTATGTAAACTGCGCGATGAATAAGGAGCAGTACGAAGCATTTTTGAAGGAGCTGATCAGTGCTGAGGAAGCACCGGTCCACGGCTTTGAGGACAGAAATGTATTCGAAGGCTGTATGCCGGTGGAGGTTATGGGTCGCAGAGGTCCGGACACCTTGCGGTTCGGTCCGCTGAAGCCTGTGGGACTTATTGATCCTAAGACCGGCAAAGAACCCTATGCAGTTGTCCAGCTGCGGCAGGACAATGCAGCAAAGAGCGTGTTTAATTTGGTGGGTTTCCAGACCCACTTGAAATTCCCGGAGCAAAAAAGGGTGTTTTCTATGATCCCCGCGCTGCGTAATGCAGAATTTGTCCGCTATGGCGTGATGCACCAGAATACTTTCCTCCAGTCGCCGAAATTGCTGGATAAATACTATGCAGACCGGCGCAACCCTCTGGTTGCCTTTGCCGGACAGATGACCGGCGTGGAAGGCTATGTGGAAAGTGCAGCCTCCGGTTTTCTGGCGGCAGTTGCTATGGCGGCAAAGGTGCAGGGCAGGGAACTGCCCGATTTCCCAAAGGAGACCGCCATCGGCGCGCTGGGACTGTATATCAGCGATGAGCGGATCGAAAACTTCCAGCCAATGAATATCAATTTCAGCATTATTTCACCCCTGGAGCAGCGAATTCGCAAAAAGGCTGAAAAGAATTTGGCACTTTCGAACCGTTCTCTGGCGATCATCGACGCAATGAAGGAACAAGGAATTTAACGGTAGGGCGGGGGCTTGCTCCCGCCGCCAAAAGAAAGAGGGATACTTATGAAGATCATAATTGACGCAATGGGTGGCGATCACGCGCCCCAGGCACCGGTGATGGGCGCACTTCGCGCTGCAAAGGATTTTGATGCCCAGATCACATTGGTGGGTAAGGGCGAGGAGATCCTGAAGGTTCTGCGGGATCAGGGGATCGATGAGCTTCCCAAGGGGATCGAGATCGCCAACGCAGACGAAGTGGTGGATATGCACGACGACCCGGCAAATGTGATCCGCAAGAAGAAAAATTCCTCTATGGTTATCGGTCTTAAAATGCTTTCCGAGGATCAGGGCGATGCGTTTATTTCCGCGGGAAGCACCGGCGCACTGCTGTCCGGCGCAACCCTGATCGTCAAGCGGGTCAAGGGCATCCGCCGGGCGGCAATGGGTCCTGCAATGCCCAATAAGGCAGGGGGCAAGACCGTGATTCTGGACTGCGGTGCAAACGCAGAATGCACTCCGGAATTTTTGCTCCAGTTTGGTTTGGTAGGTTCTTTATATGCCAAAAAGTACTTAGGTGTGGAAAATCCCAAAGTAGGACTTTTGAATATCGGCAGCGAGGACTCCAAGGGCACACCTCTGCAAAAGGAAGCATACGCCCTTTTGCAGAACGCAGCCGATCAGGGCATTTTGAATTTTGTCGGCAATGTGGAGGCAAGAGATGTGCCTCTGGGTGCTGTGGATGTGGTGGTGTGCGACGGCTTTGCCGGCAATGTGCTGCTCAAATCCATTGAAGGCACAGCAATGTTTATGGGCAGCTTGATGTCCAAAATGTTTAAGAAGAATATTTTCAGCAAGCTGGCAGCTATGCTGGTGATGAAGGATATTAAGGCATTTAAGAAGTTACTTGACTATCGGGAAATTGGCGGCACCCAGTTTTTGGGTATCCGCAAGCCTGTCATCAAGGCACACGGCTCTTCTGACGACACCGCTTTCCGCAATGCGGTGAAGCAGGCAATGGATGCGGCAAAGAGTGATATTTCCGAAGAGCTGGAGCAGGGACTGAAGACACTGGCAATCAAGGAGAATGCGGATGATTAAGGATCTGGAAGAAGCGATCGGCTATCGGTTCAAAAATATTACCTTGCTGCAAAATGCACTGACCCACTCCTCCTATGCCAATGAGCGCTGGCACGACAGCCTGAAAAGCAATGAGCGTCTGGAATTTTTGGGTGACTCCATTTTGGGTATGACGGTGGCAGAGTATCTTTACAAGCATTTTCCGGACCGTCCGGAGGGTGAGCTGACCCGAATGCGGGCGGATATGGTCTGCGAGACCAGTCTTGCGGCAGTGGCAGCGAAAATCCAGCTGGGAAAACACCTGCTTTTGGGTCACGGCGAGGAGCAGGGCGGCGGCAGAAACAGGTCGTCCATTCTTGCGGATGCAGTGGAGTCCGTGATTGCAGCCAGCTTTTTGGATGGCGGTATGGCGGCTGCGGAAGGCTTTATCCGCCGGTTTGTGCTGTGCAATGTCCCGGTGACCAGGCTGCAGAACGCAGACTACAAGACCACGCTCCAAGAACTTGTGCAGCAAAAGAAAAATCAGGTGCTTACCTATCTTTTAACAGGTGAATCCGGACCGGACCACGATAAGACCTTTACGGTTGAGGTGTCACTGAATGACCGGGTGGTAGGCAGAGGCACCGGCTCCAGCAAAAAGCGGGCAGAGCAGGATGCTGCCCGGGCGGCGATCGCGGAGCTGTTCCCGAAAAATGCATAAATTAAGAGGGTGTGCAGCAGCACACCCTTGTTTCCTATGAAAAATAACAAACTACTTGCAAAATCGACAAACAGTGGGTATAATGAGAAAGTAAGCATTTTCTATTTTTCGAGGTGAATGAATTATGCAGACTAACGAAGATAAGGTGTATGTAGCACCTGCCCCGAAGCCTGTATACGAAGTTTGCAAGCGAATTTTTGATATTGTTATGAGTGTTCTGGCGCTGATTGTGCTCAGTCCTCTGTTTTTGATTGTTGCCATTGCCATTAAGTGCCAGGATGGCGGTCCTGTGTTCTTTAAGCAGGATCGGCTGACCAAGGGCGCAAAGGTCTTTGGAATGTATAAATTCCGCTCTATGTGCATTGGCGCTGAGGAAATGCTGGACGAGCTGATGGACCAGAATGAAATGGAAGGTCCTGCGTTTAAAATAGAGGACGACCCCAGAATTACAAAGATCGGCAAGTTCATCCGCAAGACCAGTATTGATGAGTTGCCGCAGCTTGTGAACATTATTAAAGGTGAAATGTCCATTATCGGACCGCGCCCACCCCTGGTTCGGGAAGTGAAGAAGTACACCCCTTACCAAATGCACCGGCTGGATGTAAAGACCGGTCTGTCCTGCTATCGGGAGTGCTATGGACGGAGCAATATCCATAATTTTGACGAGTGGGTGGAGTCGGACCTGAAGTATATCCGGGAGCGCAGTATGTGGACGGATATCAAGGTGATCCTGCTGACCATCAAGGTGGTCCTGAAATGCGAAGGCGCGATGTAAATTATGAATAAAATCCCTCCGCTTGGCGAAAGCTATCAGCGGAGGGATCTTTTTATGACAGAAAAGGAATACGGAAAGTTAGTTGCGGACCTTGCGCCCAAATCGCCCATTTGGAAGGACTGCCTGATGGCGTTTTTGATTGGCGGATTGATCTGCACCATCGGTCAGCTGATTATGAATGGATATATGGCTCTAAATATGGATAAAGAAGATGCAGGCACAGCAACCTCTATGACCTTGGTTGCGATCTCTGCACTCCTTACCGGATTGAGCCTTTACGATAATATCGCAAAACACGCGGGAGCAGGTACGCTGGTGCCCATTACCGGCTTTGCCAATTCCATCGCCGCCCCAGCAGTGGAATTCAAAACCGAAGGCTTCATCCTGGGCGTCGGCGCCAAAATGTTCACCATCGCCGGCCCGGTTATTGTGTATGGTGTAAGCGCCAGTGTAGTGTATGGATTTATCTATTGGATTTGTCAAATGGCAACGGGCGGTTAATAACCGCCCCTACATATTCTATCGTACATAAACGTAGGGGCGGATATTATCCGCCCGCAAAAATGCACCGTGAATCACGGTGCATTTTTTAATAGATATTTCAATGGGTTATTCTCGATATAATCCCATATTTCATTGTAATCCTGCTGATTTCGTATTCCATGGTCATAAAAGGATTTTTGCCAAATGGGTCTGCCGATTTGCTTGGAAACCCACCGTTTCATAGAACCGACTACCGTCGACAATGTAGGGGCGGATACCATCCGCCCGTCTATGTCCGATTCAATACGCAGGATAAAATGGATGTGGTCAGGCATAATGCAATATTTATCTACGGAAATATTTTCGTAATGTTCCGCCATCTGTAAAATACCTTGTTCCGCAATTTGACCTGCGGCGGACAACATAACATTTTCCGGGCGGATAATATCCGCCCCTACGCTATTCCAGAAAATTTTCTCTCTATTCGTGGTACAGACTGTAATGAAATATGCACCGGGAGTGGAATAGTCGTAATCCTCTATTCGGATGGTTTTGCGTTTTGGGAGATCAGCCATAGGGAATCCTTTCTGTCTAGACACAGGGAAAATATCCGCCGTATTTTTTAAATAGGGAATGGATGTATTCCATATCTTCTTTGGGAATATCAAAATATCTCCGATCCGCATTTTTATTTCTTAAAGGGTCTTTCTTCATACCAGGCGGGTTTTCGGTATTCGTCCCACTCAATTATAACAGAATTAAAAGAGAATTGCGCTTGAAACCAGGGCTCATTACCTGAACCATCGAAATAATAGTTTCCGTTTTCCAGTTTTCCAAATTCGTAAACAGTCGCACCGGTACGGAGTTCGTTTAAAAGCTTTTCTTCATTGGTGTTTCCTTCGAAAACAATCTGCGGTTCATCGGTGTAGAGTTTTCCGGTTGCATCCTGTTTCCATGCTCTGCCGGGTTTGAAGGATTTTGCACAGAATCCTTGGAATGTAATATTTGCCGCTTTAATTTCCATATCCGTAGGGTAATGATTTTGCTCGGTGTTTTTGTGAATATTCAAGTATTGCACAGAGATAGTCAGTGCGTTATTCTCAAACTTTTCAAATTTGAAATATGAATCGTGAAATTCAAAATCCTGTAAAATATTGACAGATTGATATTTCATATATCCCACCTCACTTTATCTGAGTATATCATACCGACTGTTTGATGTAAATATTTTGCAAACGAATGGGTCCTACTTGCACACGAGCAGAGGGGTTATTCCCGGCAGGAATAGAAAATAGAAAGGGAACGGCGATGCCGTTCCCTTTGCTTGTATTTACAGTTCGCAGTTGCCTACGGTTCTGGGGAAGGGGAGTACATCCCGGATGTTGCCCATACCGGTCAGGTACATCACACACCGCTCAAAGCCCAGACCGAAGCCGGCGTGCCGTGCAGAGCCGTATTTCCGCAGATCCATATAGAAGCCGTAGTCCTCGGGGTTCATACCCAGCGCCTCAATACGGGACCCCAGGATCTCGTAATCGTCCTCACGCTGGCTGCCGCCGATGATCTCGCCGATGCCGGGCACCAGGCAGTCCATAGCTGCCACAGTCTTTCCGTCCGGGTTCAGCTTCATATAGAATGCCTTGATCTCCTTGGGATAGTCGGTGACGAACACAGGGCGCTTGAACACTTCCTCGGTCAGATAGCGCTCGTGCTCCGTTTGCAGGTCGCTGCCCCAGTGAACAGGATACTGGAATTTGTCGTTGCACTTTTCCAGAATTTCGATTGCTTCCGTGTAGGTCACGCGACCAAAGTCGGAGTTAACAACATGGTTCAGTCGCTCCAGCAGACCCTTGTCCACAAACTGATTGAAGAACTCCATTTCCTCCGGCGCATGCTCCAGCACGTAGGAGATGATATACTTGATCATATCCTCAGCCAGACGCATATCGTCAGAAAGATCTGCAAAGGCGATCTCCGGCTCGATCATCCAGAACTCTGCTGCGTGACGGGTGGTGTTGGAATTTTCAGCACGGAAGGTAGGACCAAAGGTGTAGATGTTCTTAAATGCCATCGCGAAGGTCTCACCGTTGAGCTGACCGGAAACAGTCAGGTTGGTAGGCTTGCCGTAGAAGTCCTGAGAGAAATCCACCTTGCCATCCTCGGTCTTGGGAACATTGTTCAGGTCCAGAGTGGTGACCTGGAACATTTCACCTGCACCCTCACAGTCAGAGCCGGTAATCAGGGGTGTGTGGACATATACGAAATCCCGCTCCTGGAAGAACTGGTGAATTGCCATAGCCGCCAGAGAACGGACACGGAACACAGCCTGGAAGGTATTGGTCCGGGGACGCAGATGGGTGATGGTGCGCAAAAATTCCATTGTGTGCCGCTTGGGCTGCAGGGGATAGTCGCCGGTGGAAGCGCCCTCAACAGTGATTTCCCTTGCCTGAATTTCAAAAGGCTGCTTGGAATCCGGAGTGGGGACCAGTGTGCCCTTGACAATCAGGGCAGCACCGATGTTGATCTTGGAGATGTCCTGGAAATTACACAGGGTATCGTTATACACCACCTGCACCGGGGTGAAGTAAGTGCCGTCGTTTAAGACGATAAAGCCAAACTGTTTGCTGGGGCGGCGATTGCGCACCCAGCCGCCTACCTGGATCTCCTTATTCAGGTATGCATCGGTGTTCTTAAAAAGCTCACGGACAGAAATCAGATCCATAATCCTTGCCTCTTTTCTTTTGTGGAAATTATAATAGATAAGTATACGCCATTTGGGAGGATTTTACAAGGGGTTTGTTAAATTTTTATGATAGATTGGAGAATGCTTGTGTTTTAGTGGCAGCTATGATATACTGATAGAAATTGTTAAAGAGGAAACAGCCTATGGAATATAACGATATTTTTGATAAGGACCGCCGACCAACCGGCCGTCGCCATATCCGGGGAACGCCCTGGCGCAAGGGCGAGTACGGTATGGTGGTATGTGTGTGGGTCTATGACGGAAAGGGCAACCTGCTGCTGACCCGCCGCGCACCCCAAAAATCCTTCCCGGGAACCTGGGAAAATTCCGGCGGCGCAGTCCAGGCGGGAGAGACCAGCCGTCAGGCGATCGCCAGAGAGCTTTTTGAAGAAACCGGCATCCGTGCCCAACAGGATGAATTTGAACTGATCGAATCCGGACGGGACGGAAATTTCCATTATGATTACTATTCGTTAAAACGGGAGACACCGATCAGCCAGATCGTTTTGCTGCCCGGCGAAACAGACGGCGTAATGTGGGCGACCTTTGAGAAGGTCCACGAATTGATCCGGGAAGGGAAGATGTGCAAGGTCATTGCCAACCAGTTCCGCAGACAGGAGCAGTACTTACTGGATAAGCAGGAAAAATGAATACAAAAAACGGAGATGTCGATGTGATATCTCCGTTTTGGTTGTTAATGACATTAAGGTAGGGCGGGGGCTTGCTCCCGCCGTCGATAACTGAGCTTTTTAGCGGCGGGAGCAAGCCCCCGCCCTACAGTGTGCCTGACCGACAAACAGGAATTTGATAGCATAATATATATCGCCTCAAAGTGCTTTCCACAGGCATTCACAGGAATTCCACAGGCAGTTACAGACTTTCCACAGCTTTATCCACAGAAAAAAGGAAATTTCATACAAATGAAAAAAACGGGAGGGCTTATCTGTATAATAGCAGCATAAACAAATAAGCCTTGAAACAAAAGCGGATAAAAGTAATGAGAAATCAATTTGTTTTTTACCGTTCTTACTGGGAATGTGCAGAAAAATTTCGCAAAATCTGAATTTTTTGAAATGCTCTGCCAATATGCTCTGGATGAAGCTGAGCTTGACCTGACCGGGAAAAGGTAAGCGCCTGCAACGGTTTTCTGCGCCATCTGCCCTTCGCTGGAACGGGCGCATAAACGCTCCAAAAGCATACAGACCGGAAACAACCTGTTTTAACTAGATATAGTAAAAGATATAGATATAGAAAAAGATATAGATATAAATATAGGTATAGAAATAGATATAGGGACGGCAGAACCTTCTGTCTTGGCAAAAGAAAAACGCAGGTGCAGTTTAAGCTGCATCTGCGTAAAATTTTGCAAAAAAACACCCCAAACCCTATTGACAAGGGAGAGGGGATTGTGATAGAATGGTACTCCATACTATGGAAAATAGGGCAATTTTGCACATTTCCCTGTGCCAGAATTCTAGCACAGGATTTGCGGATTGTCAATACCTGCTTTCCATAAAGCGGCAACTGAACCGCGCGTATCAAAAAAGTAAGCAACACAAGATTCCGGCGTAAGCCGAAAGAAAGGCAGTGATGATCGATATGGCAATGGTCAAAGACCAACTCTTTGGCAAGACCATGCGTAAGTCCTACGCAAAGTACCAGGAGATCCTGGAAATGCCCAATATGCTGAAGATCCAAAAGGACTCTTACCAGTGGTTCCTGGATGAGGGTCTGCGGGAAGTCTTCAAGGATGTGGGTGTGATCACGGACTTCTCCGGTAAACTGGAGCTGAGCTTCTTAGATTATTCTATGAACGACAAGCCCAAGTACACCATCGAGGAGTGCAAGGAGCGGGACGCAACCTATGCAAAGCCGATTAAGGTACGGGTGCGCCTGCGCAACACCGAAACAGAGGAGATCAAGGAACAGGAAATCTTTATGGGTGATTTCCCCATTATGACCAACGGCGGCACCTTTGTGATCAACGGTGCTGAGCGTGTCATCGTTTCTCAGATCGTCCGCTCTCCCGGTATGTACTACGGTCACGAGGTAGATAAGGCAGATCAGCATACCTATAATGCAACTGTGATTCCTTACCGTGGCGCTTGGCTGGAGTACGAAACCGACCTGACCGATGTGTTCTGGGTCCGTATCGACAAGAACCGTAAGCTGCCCATCACCTGCCTGATCCGGGCACTGGGCGTGGACACCGACGAGAAGATCAAGGAAATGTTCGGCGAGGATGCCCGCATCCTGGCTACCCTTGAGAAGGATACCTGCAAGACCAGAGAAGAAGGTCTGCTGGAGATCTACCGCCGCCTGCGTCCCGGCGAGCCTCCCACGGTGGAGACTGCCATCGCCCATTTGGAGGGACTGCTGTTTGATGCCCACCGTTACGATGTGAGCGCAGTTGGCCGCTATAAGTTCAATAAGAAAATGGATGTTTCCAGCCGTCTGTCCGGTCAGGAAGCAGCAGAGCCTATTGCCGATCCTATGACCGGTGAGATCCTGGTTATGCCCGGCCAGATCATTACCCGCGTGATGTCTCAGGAGCTGTCCCGTCGCGGTGTATGTCAGGCAACTGTTAAGGTCGGCGACCAGAAGGTCAAGGTATTCTCCAACCATATGGTGGATATGGCACAGTTTGTGGACTTTGATCCCAAGCAGTATGGCATTAAGGAAAAGGTCCGCTTCAGCGTCCTGAAGGAAATGCTGGAGACTGCCGATATCAACTGGGAGGAAGCCATCGCCGAGCGTATGGACGACCTGATCCCCAAGCATATCATTGTGGACGATATTATGGCATCCATCAACTACCTTAACTGTGTGGCTATGGGTATCGGCACACCGGATGATATCGACCATCTGGGCAACCGCCGTCTGCGCTGCGTGGGCGAATTGCTGCAGAACCAGTTCCGGATCGGCTTCAGCCGTCTGGACCGTGTGATCCGTGAGCGTATGACCGTTCAGGATCTGGAGGCAGTTACTCCCCAGAGCCTGATCAACATCCGCCCCGTGACCGCTGTTATCAAGGAGTTCTTCGGCTCCAGCCCCTTGAGCCAGTTTATGGACCAGAATAACCCTCTGGCTGAGCTGACCCATAAGCGCCGTTTGTCCGCACTGGGCCCCGGCGGTCTGAGCCGTGAGCGCGCTTCCTTCGATGTGCGTGATATTCACTACACCCACTATGGCCGTATGTGTCCCATCGAGACCCCGGAAGGTCCTAACATCGGTCTGATCAACTACCTGGCAACCTTTGCCAAGATCAACGAGTACGGCTTCGTGGAAGCTCCCTACCGGAAGGT
>JAZQDL010000073.1:0-5722 GCA_045546835.1 Faecousia sp. | reverse complement strand
GCCTTTCGGTGAGGAGTGCAAAGGCTGCTGGGTAATTACCGCATCCACCAAGAACAAGCCCCAGGTGGTTGGCATTGATAATGTCAACTGTGAGCTTGCCCCCAACGATATTTACAGCGGTATGTATGCCCGTGTAACCCTCAACTTTTTTGCCTACGATACGGCAGGCAGCAAGGGTGTTGGCTGTGGCCTCGGTAATGTTATGAAAACCAGGGATGGTGAGCCCCTTTCTGGCGGTGCATCCGCTGCCAGCGATTTTGCAGACTTTAACACGATGCCTGCGGCGGCTCCTGCTTATGGTGCACAGCCCAATTATGCGGCACCCGCTGCACCTACCGCACCTGCTTACCAGGCACCTGTTGCTCCCGCTTATCCCCAGGCGGCACCCCAGCAGTACGCACAGCCCGCAGCTCCCCAGCAGGGCGGCGTAAGGATCAACCCCATTACCGGACAGCCGATGTAACCGGGGGGGGTAAGATATGCACCACTTGAGCATTGACCTTGAAACCTTTTCAAGTATTGATATTAAAAAGGCCGGTGCCCATCGGTACATAGCCAGCCCCGATTTTGAGATCCTGCTTTTTGCATATTCCCTTGACGGTGCGGAGCCGGTGTGCGTGGACTTTGCCGCCGGTGAAACCCTCCCATTTTGGGTGGCTAACGCCCTAACATCCCCCGATTATATAAAGCACGCATTTAACGCCGCTTTTGAGTGGGGCTGTCTGTCAAAGTATATTGGCAGGCAGCTCCCACCGGAGCAATGGCGTTGCACAATGTTCCACGCTTTATATGCGGGCTATCCTGCAAGCCTGGCGGCCGCTGGTGCCGCTTTGGGCTTGCCGGAGGATAAACGCAAGCTCAATACAGGTAAAGCCCTTATACGCTATTTCTGCGTGCCCTGTGCCCCCTCAAAGGCAAATGGCGGGCGTACCCGTAACTATGCACACCACGCCCCGGACCGTTGGCAGCTTTTCAAAGAGTACAACATCGGTGATGTAGTTACCGAAATGGAAATTGAAAACCGCCTTGCCGCCGTTCCGGTACCGGAGTGGTTGCAAAAGGAATGGGAAACGGATCTCATTATCAACAGCCGAGGCGTGGCGGGTGATATACCGATGGTTGAGGGAGCCCTGGAGCTCGGTGCAACGGTCCGGCAAAGCCTTATGCAGGAGGCAATGCGTATTTCCGGGCTGAATAACCCCAACAGCGTAAAGCAGCTTGCTGCTTGGCTTGAGGAGGAAACCGGCGAGGAAATAACCAGCTTAAATAAGGCAACCGTTGCAGACCTTATGGAAAAAGACGATAACAGCCCGGAGGCACAGCGTATGCTTGAGATCCGGCAGGAGCTTGGTAAAACCTCCAACAAAAAATATGATGCCATTATGGCGGCTGTGTGCCCCGATGGGCGGGTGCGTGGACTTTTACAATTCTATGGAGCCAACCGCACCGGCAGATGGGCAGGCCGTTTGGTGCAGGTGCAGAACCTGCCCCGTACCTATACGGAGCCCCTGGAGTTTGCCCGTGAGCTTGTTACAAGCAGAAACCTAAACGGCCTCAAGGTGGTTTACGGCAGCGTGCAAGATACCTTGAGCCAGCTTATCCGCACCGCTTTTATAGCACCCACCGGGCACATACTTATTGATGCTGACTTTTCAGCCATTGAGGCCCGTGTTATATCGTGGCTTGCCGGTGAGGAGTGGCGCCTTGAGGTTTTCCGCACCCACGGCAAAATTTATGAGGCATCTGCATCCCAAATGTTTGGCGTGCCTCTTGACCGCATAAAAAAGGGCAACCCGGAGTATGCCCTACGCTCCAAGGGTAAGGTTGCAGAGCTTGCACTTGGCTACCAAGGCAGCAGCGGTGCTCTTATCAATATGGGCGCCTTAAAAATGGGCATCCCGGAGGAGGATCTGCCGGATATTGTTACCCGTTGGCGTGAAACCAACAAACGCATAAAAGATCTGTGGTACAAAATGAACGCTGCCGCCGTGCAGGTTATCCAGCAAGGCGGGGCCGTGGGTGTAAACAATGTGGTTATTGCCCGTGAGTTTGATATAAACCAGGGCATTAACTGTATGACCATCACGCTGCCATCTGGGCGCAAATTGTACTATGTGGATCCCAAGCTCGGCGTAAACCGCTGGGGCGATCCCTCCATTACCTATATGGGCGTGAACGATAAAAACAAATGGGGCCTTATTGAAACCTACGGCGGCAAGCTTGTGGAGAACTGTGTGCAAGCCATTGCCCGTGATTGTTTGGCCTTGAGTATTCAACGCTTGGAGGCAGCAGGCATCCCCGTTATATTCCACATCCACGATGAGGTTGTAATTGATTGCCCGCCGAATACCACCACCCTTGAAAAGGTGGTTGAGATAATGAGCCAGCCTATACCCTGGGCTCCGGATCTTCCGCTTGGTGCGGAGGGCTGGGTTGGCCAATTCTTTAAGAAAGACTAAAACATTAACCAAGGAGGCCGAGAAAATGGCAAAGAAAAATGTGTTTGACCTTATGGAGGAAAATAACTCGTACCAAAAAACCAAAGACTTTATGAGAAAGCAGCAAAAGCCCTATGCGTTCAAAAAGGCTTACGCTGAAAAAGTGGCGTGGGAATTTTACAACCACCCCAAAATTGCCGGCCAATGCTATGTGGCTGTTGGCGGGCTTGATAGTATCACCCTGTTTGTGTTCTTGCGCTCCATCGGTATTGATGTGCCTGCCGTTTCTGTTTCCTCCTTGGAGGATAAGAGCATCCAGGCGGTACACCGTGCCCTCGGTGTGGAGGCGCTGCCTGCGGTAACAGACGAAAAAGGAAAGCCTTACACAAAAATGCGTGTTATCCGTGAGTTTGGTTATCCTGTTATTTCCAAAGAGGTTGCCCAGAAAATACAGCATATTCAAAACCCCACAGAGAAAAACGCAACAGTACGCCACGCCATTATGACGGGTGAAACCGGGGAATACGGCGGCTATCGCAAAAACAGCCGTATGAAAATGGCGCTCAAATGGTTAAAGCTGTTTGGTGGCCCCGAAAATGAAAAAGAGGGCACCGATTACCAAACAGCACCCATCAAAGTATCGGATCGCTGCTGCTACTACCTCAAGGAGCGCCCCTGCGATGATTACGCAAAGCGTACACGGCGTGCACCTTATATGGGCCTTATGGCATCCGAGGGTGGCCGCCGCCAAAAGGCATTGATGTGGCACGGTTGCAATTATGTAAGCAAAAGCACACGGCGCAGCGCTCCCTTTGCGATTTTTAGCAGGCAAGATTTGTTGAGGCTTGCCCTTGAAATGGATGCCTGGTACCACGAGCATTGGCAGGAGTTTGGGGAAACCGAAATTGAAAGCATCATCCCCAGTGTGTATGGTGAAATTGAAAAAACGGAACTAACCCCGGAGCAGGTACGCACGGCAGAGCATTTTATTGATGTGGTTGTTAGCCAGCCCGATGCAGATGTTGACGATACAAGAGAAAACCTGCGTGATGATCTGCTTTTCCCCAGACTACGCACAACCAAAGCACAGCGCACCGGTTGCTCAATGTGCGGTTTTGGTATTCACATAGAAACACGCCCGCACCGCTTTGATCTGTTATGGCAGCGCAACCCCAAGGAGTGGGATCTCTGGATGCACCACATTGAGCAAGACGAAAACGGCCAATGGGTTGGCTGGGATCGTGTGCTTGACTACATCGGCGTTGAGTGGCGCAACCCAGAGCAGTTTTTCGGAGGTGAGCACGATGATTTATGCTGATACCGCCGCCACAACAAAATTATATTCAAACGCTCTGCGTGCAATGCTGCCGTATTTGGATGGGCAGTACCACAACCCCAGCGCTGTGTACCCGGAGGCGGTAACGGTGCGCCGTGCCATAGGCCGTGCCCGTTCTGCTATTGCCAGAGCTCTTGTGTGCCAAACAAACGAGGTGTTTTTCACCTCCGGCGGCACAGAGGCCAATAATTGGGCCATCAAGCAGTTTATGGCCGAAAAGCCCGCCCACATTATCACAAGCAGCATTGAGCATAAAGCCGTGATAAACGCCTGCAAGGCGCTTGAAAAAATGGGCTGGGCCGTAACATATTTGCCCGTGAGCAAAGAGGGCTTTATTTCCACCGAGGATCTTGAGGCAGCAATGCAGCCCAACACACGGTTGGTGAGCATTATGCTGGCCAACAATGAGGTGGGCACTATTGAGCCAATAAAGGAATTGGCGGCCATTGCACACAATTCCGGCGCACTTTTCCACACGGATGCTGTGCAAGCGGTTGGCCATATTCCCGTAAATATATCCGACCTCGGCGTTGATTTCCTTTCCTTATCGGCCCATAAATTTGGAGGACCAAAAGGCCTGGGCGCCCTGTTTGTAAAGGGCGGGCGTATCAACCCGCTTATTGACGGTGGCGGGCAAGAAATGGGCCGCCGTTCCGGTACGGAAAACACCGCCGGCATAATCGGTGCAAGCGTTGCGCTTGAGCACGCTACTGCATACCTTGACCACGATATTACGGAGCTCCAATATAAGCGTGATAAATTGGTGCAGAAAATCACAGAGGCCGTTGATGGCATTGCGTTGACCGGTGCACCTATTGGGGCTTACCGTTTGCCTGGCCACGCCTCTTTTGTAGTGGATGGCATAGATAGTGAAACGCTTGTAATGGATCTGGCGCTTAAAGGCGTTTGCGTTTCTGCTGGCTCTGCTTGCACATCAAGTACCGGTGCCCCCTCCTATGTGTTAAAAGCAATGGGCTATACTGACAGACAGGCCTGGTGCAGTTTGCGTATCACACTTGACAGCAACAACACCCTGGCAGATATAAACAAAATCGCTGCTGCCGTTATCAGCAGTATAAATGCAATGCGAGAATAAACCAAGGAGGCATAAAAAATGATACCCTTTCCTAATGGAAAATACAGCGTAATATACGCAGATCCTCCGTGGCGGTATAGTGATCGCAAATGCAACGGCAACGCAGAGGACCACTACCCCACAATGAAATTGGAGGATATATGCAACTTGCCCGTAAAAGATCTTGCCGCCGATAACTGCGTGCTTTTCCTTTGGGCTACATACCCAATGCTCAAGGAGGCTTTGCAGGTTATTGAGGCCTGGGGCTTTAAGTACAAAAGCATTGGCTTTCAATGGGTAAAACTCAACCGCAGCGGTAAAGGTTACTTTTTCGGCCTCGGCAGGTGGACCAGGGGCAACACAGAGCCCTGCCTCATTGCCGTAAAGGGTAAACCGAAAAGAGCCAGCAACAGCGTAAGCCAGCTTATTTTTGCACCTTTGCGTGCACATTCACAAAAGCCAGACATCACCCGTGATAAGATCCGGGAGCTTATGGGGGGGGGAGCACTCGTTCATAGAGTTATTTGCCCGCACCTCTGCTCCAGGGTGGACCGTTTGGGGAAACGAGGTAAACAAATATGCAGATAATTAAGCTCGATACCGCAAATGCGGTTTTTAAGGGTGAGGGCTACCTCGATGTGCCCGCAACCCGTTACACCTATGAGGATGGCGATCCCGGCATTGAAATATGCCTTGAGTTATCGCCGGAGGAATTGGCCGAGATCAACAAAACCGGCAGGCTTTACCTTTACAAACTCGGCAACACATTACAGCCCTTTTTCTTATCCACAACAAGAAAATTGGATCTTTCCGAGGGAGGCACCGGCGATGGCAACTAAAATATACATTGCCGGCAAAATTACCGGTGATCCC
>JAZQDL010000072.1:0-55092 GCA_045546835.1 Faecousia sp. | reverse complement strand
AAAACTGGAAACGGCGCTTAGCCGCATTCTAAACGAGCCCATCGAGGTGACCGGTAGCGGCAGAACAGATGCAGGGACACACGCAATGGGACAGGTGGCAAATTTCCACTGCAGCAGCGAAATGCCCTGTGACGAAATTTTGTTCCAGCTTCGCAGGTATCTGCCAGAGGATATTGGCATATATTCCTGTAAGAATGTTTCTGAGCGGTTTCATTCCCGACTGAATGCAAAGGAAAAGACCTACCGCTACCGCCTTTGGAACAGTGAAAGTCCTTGTGTATTTGATCGGAAATATGTTTATATTGATGCCCGTCCGGTAGACATTGACAAAATGAGAGAAGCTGCCGAATTGTTTTTGGGACAACACGATTTTTCCGCATTTTGTGCCAATAAAAATATGAAAAAATCTACTGTCCGCTATATCCAGAGCCTGAATGTGGACAGAATTGGAAATGAGATCGTATTTACAATTACCGGCAACGGATTTTTGCATCATATGGTGCGTATTATGGTGGGTACACTGCTGGAAGTTGGCAGAGGTGAGCGGTCACAGGAAAGTATTCCGGATTTATTCGGTGCACCGCGTTCTGAAGCAGGGGAATTGCTGCCGGCTTGCGGATTGTGTCTGATGGAGGTAACCTATTGAACATTCAGATATTTGGTAAGAACAAATGCTTTGATACAAAGAAAGCGGGGCGCTATTTTAAGGAACGCCGGGTGAAATACCAGATGGTAGATCTGCTGCGGTACGGTCTGTCCGGTAAGGAGTTTGACGCTGTTCTGCGTGGGATCGGTGGAATTGATAATCTAATTGACTGGGATTCCAAGGATCCGGATGTGACACTTATGAAATATATGGACGATTCTGTGGCAAAGGAGGACAAGGTGTTCGATAATCCAAAGCTGATGCGCACACCAATTGTCCGCAACGGCAAAGAAGTCACAGTTGGTTATTGCCCGGAAGTTTGGGCGAAATGGGAATAATACAAAAGCAGTTTCTCTACGGAGAAACTGCTTTTTATATATAGGGAGTGTATGCAATGGTAGAGTTTCTGGAAAAGATAAACCATCTTGTGTGGGGAGTGCCTGCACTGATACTGATTTTAGGGGTAGGTATATATTTAACAATATGCACCGGATTTGCGCAGATTACTTTATTTCCGAAAGCGATGCGTACATTTCTCGGGAGATTATTTAGCAGAAAAAGGAAAGAAAATGGTGTTACATCCTTTCAGGCATTATGCACTGCCCTTGCTGCAACTGTGGGGACAGGAAACATTGTAGGGGTTGCCGGTGCGATTGCCATTGGCGGACCTGGTGCAATCTTCTGGATGTGGATTTGTGGAATACTTGGGATGATTACAAAGTATGCAGAGGCTGTTTTAGCAGTTCGTTTTCAAGAAAAAAACGCAAATGGAGAAACTGTGGGCGGTCCAATGTATATGATTCGCCGGGGACTACCGAAACACTGGCACTGGATGGCGGGGTTATACTGCTTTTTTGGTGTTGTTGCAGCCTTTGGAGTTGGAAATGCAACCCAGATCAATGCGGTGATCGGAAGCGTGAACAGTGTGCTGACAGCTTACGGCGGAACAGAAAGTTTAACAGGAAATTTGTGTATGGGTATCCTGCTTGCGATCCTTATCACAATGTTATTGCTGGGCGGCGCAAAAAAGATCGGTATGGTTGCAGAAAGACTTGTTCCGTTTGCATCTGTATTATATTTGATATTGGGCATCGGTGTGCTGCTGGTAAGACGCAACTGTTTAGGCGATGCATTTTTGTCAATCATAACCGGTGCTTTTTCTCCCCACTCAGTGACCGGTGGTATGTTGGGGTCAGCGTTTGTTGCATTACGGGTTGGGGCATCCAGAGGTGTTTTTACAAATGAGGCAGGTATGGGCACAGCATCCATTGCCCACGGCTCTGCAATGGTAGATCATCCTGCCCAGCAAGGACTTATGGGGATTATGGAAGTATTTCTGGACACCATAGTGATCTGCACAGTGACAGCTTTAGTAATCCTTTCCAGTGGCATTGCAATTCCTTATGGCACCGATGTAGGTGGTTCACTTACATCACGAGCATTTTCTGCGGTATATGGAGAATGGGTCTGCATCCCAATTGCGATGGCAATGTGTTGCTTTGCTATTGCCACAGTGCTGGGCTGGGGGCTTTATGGAGCAAGGTGCGCCCAGTATCTGTTCGGGGAAGGTGTCTGGAAGAAATTTGTACTATTACAAGCAGCTACAGTTGTTTTTGGTGCAGTATTGAATACAGGAACGATCTGGATGCTCTCAGAGACCGTTAACGGTCTGATGTCAATGCCCAATTTAATCGCAATTGCTTGGCTGAGTCCGGAGCTTATAAAATTAACGAAGCAATATAAACAGAAACATCCAAAATGACAAAATAGTTGACATTTTTTCGAACTGTGGTAGAATAAAAAAGTAAAAGCAATGCGGAAACGAGAAGGATATTACCCACTAAAGCGAGAGGGGGAGTGGTGGAAGCCCCTTGTGTACATATCTTTCAGCCACTTCCAAGCAGACCGGGATGACCGGTACGGGTGCTCCCGTTACAGAGCTGCTAAGATGCTGGCATAGCTAGTGAATTAGGGTGGTACCGCGAGTTGCCTCGCCCCTATGTCAGGGGTGGGGATTTTTGTTTTTTCTGGACGCATTTTGATATATAACGATCCGGCAAATTTAGCCGTTGGAGGTACTTATGAAAATCTCTATTAACGCAAACCGCTGTGAACCTTCGCCTATGCGAAAATTCCATCCCCTTGCAGTCAAGGCAAAGGAAGCGGGAAAGAAAATTTATCATCTGAACATCGGTCAGCCTGACTTGGAGACCCCTGAGGTATACTATGAGGCAATCCGTCAGTTCGATCAGGCGACCCTTGCCTATGAGGCCTCTCCCGGTATGCCGCTGCTGATCGAGGCGATTCGCAGCTATTATGGGCGTTTGGGTGTAGAGCTCGACCCGGATGATATTCTGATCACCACCGGTGGCAGTGAAGCATTGCTTTTGACATGCCTTTCCATTCTGGACCCCTATACAGAAGTGATCATTCCGGAACCCTATTATCCCAACTATACCACCTTCGTCCACGCAGCAGGCGGTGTTATCCGCGCCTTACATACCGGACCGGAGGAAGGCTATCACTATGCAAATAGAAAGCGGATTGAGAAGCTGATTACGAAGAATACCCGCGCCATTATGATCACAAACCCCGGTAATCCTACCGGTGTGGTTTTGGATGAGGATGAAATGCGGATGATCGCGGATATCGCTAAGAAGAACGATCTGTTCCTGATCTGTGATGAGGTTTATCGCGAATTCTGTTACGATGATGCCTACGGCGTACCTACTATGGGTCGCTTTAAGGATATTGACGACAATCTGGTTATCATCGATTCTGTATCTAAGCGGTTTTCTGCTTGCGGTGCCCGTGTTGGCTGTGTAATTACAAAGAACAAAGAATTGCAGCAGGCGCTGTTGAAATTCTGCCAGTCCCGCCTTGCTGTTGCTACGATCGATCAGCTTGGTGCTGCTGCGCTTTATCAGGTGGATCAGGATTTTTACCGCCGTAGCAAAGCGGAATACCGTCGCCGCAGAGATGTTGTGGTTGACCGGCTGCGGAAAATTCCCGGAGTGGTCGTGGAAGAGCCTATGGGCGCTTTTTATGTGATGGCAAGCTTGCCGGTGGATGACTCAGATAAGTTCCAGCGATGGCTTCTGGAGGAGTTCGAGGATGCAGGGGAAACGGTAATGCTTGCACCCGGTGCACCGTTCTATGAAACACCCGGCAGTGGAATTAGTGAGGTTCGTATTGCTTATGTGCTTAAGCAGGAGGATCTGGAACGCGCAATGGACCTGCTTGCAAAGGGCATTGCCCGTTACCGCGCAGAGAAGATGAATGAAGAATAATAAAAAGCAGTGGTGATGTCCGGGACATCACCACTTTTTACTTATGTAGCCGTTTGGTTTGGATCTTGTTGTAGATTATAATACCTGTAATGCTGATTATGGCAGCGATCACAAACACAATCACTGCAAATTTATAGTTTTTCTCTGCCAGTGCACTGCCGCCTACAGTTGAGGTTATGATTGAAGGGATGCGAGCAATGGTAGATATAATAAGCCACTCGTATAGCTTCATGTCCGTAAGACCGATGAAATAGGAGATAAGATCCTTTGGTGTACCGGGAATGAACATTATGAGGAAGGTCAGCATATTTCTCTTTTGGCTTTCCCGAAGAAAACGCATCGATCGAATTTTTTCGACCGAAAAGAATACTTCTACCAATTTTACGCCAAGACTACGCACCAATAAGAATATAGCTGCACTGCCGAGCGCAATACCCAACATACAAAGCAGTGAACCTTCCACTGCCCCGAAGGTGTAGCCTGCGCAGATCTCCAAAGGTTCACCCGGAATAATGGCGACTAACACCTGAAAGAATACCATAGCCAAAAAACTGATTTGCGCCAGAATACCCTTGCCTTCAATCCAGGTTCTGTATTGTGCCGGATCTTCGATAAAACGGATCATAGGCACGCCTACAAACCGGAACAGAAGCACCATAAACAGGCCGAAGAAAAGCAGTACAAATATGCTAGTGATTTTTTTGTGTTTTTCCGTCATAGTGGCTTGATAACTCCATCAGACACCAATTTAATATCATCGTCTGAATAGGTGAAATGCTCAGTTACAGTTTCTGTGCCGTTGGTATAGCTAAGGCGTAGGGAAGTAAGTTCGCTTGATTGTATCATAATTGCATCACCGGGGCTGAGAGAACCGGAAAACAATGCGGTATAAACAGGTGCAAAGGAAGTGCTCGAGGTATCCCAAGCCCCGTATTCGATCATCACATCCCAGACGACGCCGTCTGTGTGTAAAAATACCATTTGACCGTCTTCATCCAGAACCAGTTCAGCAATCTGAGTAAACTGTGTTGTGTCTGCGTTGTCCAGGTCGGTTGCCTGAATACCACCGATTGTAATATCTCGCTCTGCAGGAAAATATCCGTCATAGAGAAGACCGGCAAGATCTGCATACGGAATTTCCGCCACGATCACACCGGAAGAATAGGGAGCGATCTCATAGGGGACAAAATAGAAGCACAGGCCTGTGGTGGAGAAATACCAATCCTGATCTATGCTTTCGTCCTGGGAGAAGCGCTGCTTGACGGTATCTTCGTATCCATCATAAAGATGTTTCGCATCTTTGATCTCGTTAAGAGCTGTGAGAACAAGATTACAAAAGCTATCCAGCGATGCATCTGCGGACATAATGCTGCCTAATGTCAGAACATCACCGGTGACCAGATCGTAGCTTGCAGAAACGCTCAGACGCTCGGGGTGAGAAGCTCCGCTGTAGGTGACGCAGCTGCCAAACAAACTGAGAACACCCTGATCCATTCGCATAGGGCTGTATGTGAGGTTGTAAAGATATGGAGTCCAGTCGGCAGAGCCGGTATAATTCGCTTTCGCGGACTGACGGACTGTTTCTGCCGTTACGGCAGCAGCATCATTTCTTGAAAGAAAATCAATTATAATCTTGTTCGCAACCTCGGGGTCCGGGAGGGTGAGCATCATAGTTTGATGGGTATAGGAAAAAATTACTGTTCCGTCTTCTGCGAGCGTGCTTTCAGAAACGGCCGGTACAGAAACGGCATACATTGCTTCCTGCTGGGGAAGAATTACAGTAGGTTCTGTGGTATTTACTGTGGCAGCGGCAGTTGCTGCGTTCGTTTCATTTGTATTTGGCACGGTACAACCTGCCAGAATTAAGCAAAGGCAAATCAAAATGCATATTTTCTTTTTCATAATTCATCACCTCTGACAATATTATATCACAGTATTTTCCAGTAAGCAACGGTAATATCCCTGTTTTAAGAAGGTCATTCTTGACAACACTGTGGGTCAGTGATAAAATATGAGCAAGAAATATCGCTGTGAACGGAAATAGTAACAGCGCCAATCCATCAGAGAGTCTGGGTCATTGGCTGTAAGCCCGGGCGGTGTCGGCGTTGCGAATGTGCGTCCGGGAGTGATAATAGTTTGAGTGAAAAATGAGAGTGGAACCGCGAGTTTATATGACCCGCCTCTTGTGCCTGTGGCACAGGAGGCGTTTTTATTTTATAGGAGGAATGATCTATGTATCTTTACAATTCATTGTCACATAAAAAGGAATTATTTACACCCAACAATCCGGATGTGGTGAAAATGTACACCTGTGGACCGACCGTTTATCATTACGCACATATTGGCAATCTGCGGACCTATATTATGGAGGATGTGCTGGAGAAATCCCTGCGCTATCTGGGCTATAATGTCCTGCGTGTTATGAATATTACGGATGTGGGACATCTTGCGTCCGATGCGGATACCGGCGAGGATAAAATGCTCAAGGGTGCAAAGCGGGAAAACAAGTCTGTTATGGAGATCGCAAAATATTATACAGATGCATTTTTTGCCGATTGCCGGAAGCTGAACATTAAAGTTCCAGAGATCGTTCAGCCTGCAACCGGCTGCATTGCAGAATTTATCGAGATCGTCCAGGGACTTCTGGAAAAGGGTTTTGCTTATGTTGCAGGCGGCAATGTGTATTTCGACACCTCCAAGCTGGAAAAATACTACGTATTTAATGACCACGATGAAGAAGATCTGGCAATCGGTGTCCGGGAAGGCGTTGAAGAGGATACCAATAAACGCAATAAGAACGACTTTGTGTTGTGGTTTACGAAAAGTAAGTTTGAGGATCAGGCTCTGAAATGGGACTCTCCCTGGGGGGTCGGCTATCCTGGCTGGCACATTGAATGCTCCGGTATTTCTATGAAATACTTAGGTGAAGATCTGGACATTCACGCCGGCGGTATCGATAATGCATTTCCGCACCATACCAATGAGATCGCCCAGTCTGAAAGCTATCTTGGTCATAAGTGGTGCAATTACTGGTTCCATGTGCACCACCTTAATACAGACACTGGCAAAATGAGTAAGTCTAAGGGTGAGTTTCTGACTGTTAGCCTGCTGGAAAGCAAGGGTTATGATCCGATGGCGTATCGCCTGTTCTGCCTGCAGAGTCACTATCGCAGAAATCTTGTGTTCTCTTGGGAAAACCTTGATAATGCTGTGGTTGCCTACGAAAAGCTTATCGCAAAGATCGCTGCACTTAACCATGACGGAGAGGTTGATACTGCTGTATTTGATGCACTCAAGGAGCGGTTTACAAATGCGCTGAATGGTGATCTGAACACATCCGTTGCTGTGACAGCTGTGTATGATGTACTAAAGGCAAAAACCAATGATTCCACTAAGCTGGCGCTGCTTGCAGACTTTGATCGGGTCCTGAGCCTGAACCTGTTCCAGGCAGCAGAAGCATTGCGCAAGAAGGAACAAGAGCAGGCAGCGGCTTCTGCCGATCCAGAGATCGACGCACTGGTGCAGGCCCGCACTGATGCCAAGAAGGCAAAGAACTACGCAGAAGCTGACCGGATCCGAGACAAACTGAAAGCCCGTGGCATTGAAATTATCGACACCCCACAAGGTGCAAAATGGAGAAAAGTATGAAGCTGCTGATTCTTGACGGAAACAGTGTTATTAACAGAGCCTTTTATGGCGTAAAATTGCTCACCACCAGAGACGGTCAGTTTACCAATGCCATTTATGGCTTCCTGAATATCTTGGAGCGAATGGAAAAGGAAGAACAGCCGGATGCAGTCTGTGTTGCATTTGACCTTCACGGCCCTACCTTCCGTCACCATAAATATGATGCCTACAAAGCTACCCGTCATCCTATGCCGGAAGAGCTCGCCCAGCAGATGCCGGTTATGAAGGAAGTTTTAAAGGCAATGAACATTCCAATCTATGAATGTCGGGGCTGGGAAGCAGACGATGTGATCGGTACAGTTGGAAAGATCTGCGGTAACAATGACTGGGAATGCGTCATCGTCACCGGTGACCGTGACAGTCTGCAGCTGATCGATGAGAATGTGCGGGTAAAGCTGGTCATTTCCAAGCTGGGTCAGACCACTACAACCTTGTACGACACGCAGAAATTCTGCGAGGAATATGGCTTTGAACCGCCAAAGATGGTGGATTTGAAGGCGCTTATGGGCGACGCTTCCGATAACATTCCCGGTGTTGCCGGTGTTGGACCGAAAACCGCTACAGAACTGCTCACGAAATTTGGTTCGTTGGAAGGCGTCTATAAAAACTTGGACGATCCGTCCATTCGACCCAAGCTGCGGGAAAAGCTGGAAACCGGAAAGGATAATGCATATCTTTCCTATGATCTGGCTACTATTCGCACCAATGCACCGATTGATTTTGCACCGGAAGATGCGGTCGTCCGTCCTTATAATAAGCCGGAGCTGTATCAGCTGTTTACCCAGCTGGAATTTGTGCGCCTGATCGACAAATATGGCTTGCGCGGCACGGAAGTGACGGTAGAAAAGGCTGTAAAGAAAGGTGTGAAATTACCCAGAGTATCCCAAATTCCGGACGCTTGCGATCTGTATGCCGTTTATGTTGCACCGGATGGAAGTATCGGTTTTGCTTGGCGTGAGGGCGTATGTACTGTTACACCGCTGGAAGCTGTCTGCTTGATGCCGATTTTGCTGAGTGATGCACCGGCAATTTGCCACGATCTGAAGTCAACACTGCATACACTGGACGAAATGGGACTGCCCAGCGGCAATTATGTGTTTGATACAGCACTTGCTGCCTATAACCTGAATCCCTCCCAAAGTGATTATGCAGTTTCCAAACTGGCAACATCTTATCTGGCAGCCACCGCAGATGACGGGGATGCTGCCGCCTGTGCAGAAATGCTTTGGAATTTAAAGGATGTTCTGGAATCTGAGCTTCAGACAAAGGAGATGCTTACCCTTTATCGGGATATGGAGCTGCCTCTGTGTAGTGTTCTGTACCGAATGGAAAAGGAAGGCGTTGCCATTGATAGAGCTCAGCTTGAACAGTTTGGGAATATGCTATCTGTACGGATCAGCGACTGTGAAAAGCTGATTTATTCCTATTCTGATGGACCATTTAACATCAATTCAACCCGCCAGTTGGGAGAATTGCTTTTTGAAAAGCTAAACCTGCCACCGGTAAAGAAGACCAAAACCGGCTATTCTACCAATGCAGATGTTCTGGAGAAGCTTAAAGATAAGCACCCCATTGTTCCTGCAATTATGGATTATCGTATGCTTACAAAGCTTAAGTCCACTTATGCAGAAGGCCTTATGAAGGTGATCGGCGCGGATGGTCGTATCCACACGACCTTCCAGAACCTTGTGACCGCGACCGGCCGTCTCTCCTCCACAGAACCAAATCTGCAGAACATTCCAGTTCGAACGGATCTTGGGGCTGAGATCCGGAAAATGTTTATTCCCCGGGAAGGTTTTGTTTTAGTGGATGCGGATTACAGCCAGATCGAGCTTCGCGTCCTTGCCCATATTGCAGCGGATACAGCTATGCAGGAGGCGTTCCGTGACCGTATGGACATTCATACGGTTACAGCTTCCCAGGTGTTTGGCGTTGCCCCTGAGGCTGTCACGAGCCTTCAGCGCCGTCACGCAAAGGCTGTAAATTTCGGCATTGTATACGGTATTTCCGAGTTTTCCCTTGCGGACGATCTCGGTGTCAGCCGCTATGAGGCAAAGGCATATATCGATAGCTACCTTGCTAATTATCAGGGCGTTCGTACCTATATGAAGAAGGTTGTGGAAGATGCCAGAAACAGCGGATATACAAAAACAATGTATGGACGCCGTCGCTATATTCCAGATCTGAAAAACAGCAATTTTAATGTCCGACAGGGTGCTGAGCGCATTGCCTTGAATACGCCTATTCAGGGTACAGCTGCGGATCTTATCAAGCTTGCAATGATCCGGGTGGATGAAGCCCTGCGGAAGGAATATCCCGACGCAAAGCTGCTGCTGCAGGTACACGATGAGCTGATCGTTGAATGTCCTGAGCAAATTGCGGAACAGGTGGCACAGCTTGTCAGCAGACAAATGGAGCAGGTTGCCCAATTGAATGTTCCCCTTGTAGCGGAAGCGAATTGGGGCAAGAGCTGGTACGAGGCAAAATGATGGAATATTGTTTAATGAATACCACCCATATAGAACAGATCGCAGATCTTGAAAAGCTGTGCTTTTCTGACCCATGGAGTGTCAATTCCATTTCCTCAGAGCTTAACAATCCGCTGTCTATTTGGGTGGTTGCGACGGATGGTGAGCGTCTTGCAGGCTATGTAGGCTCTCAATCGGTAATGGGCTGGGCAGATATGATGAACCTAGCGGTCTATCCGGAATACCGCCGTATGGGTGTAGCAGAGCACTTAATAAGTGAATTGATTTGCCGTCTGAAAGAAATCGAAGTGACCTGCCTGACATTGGAAGTACGGGCATCTAATGCGCCTGCAATCAACTTGTATACAAAGTTAGGCTTTTTTGAGGTCGGTCGCAGACCGGGTTACTATCACAATCCCAAAGAGGATGCTCTTATTTTGCGAAAGGAGTGGACAGTTTGAATATTCTTGCCGTGGAGTCATCCTGTGATGAAACCGCAGTTGCTATTGTAAAAGATGGAAGATATGTCCTTACAGACTGTATCGCTTCTCAGGTGGAGTTGCACAGAGTCTATGGGGGCGTCGTTCCGGAGATCGCCTCCCGCAAACACATTGAAGCGATTTATGCATTGGCGGATCGGGCATTGAAAAATGCAAAACTGACCCGTAAAAATATTGATGCAATTGCGGTTACCTATGCACCGGGTCTGATCGGTGCAGTGTTGGTGGGCGTAAATTTTGCAAAGGCTGCAGCCCTTGCAATGAACAAACCGCTGATCGCTGTCCACCATATCCGCGGTCATATTGCTGCTAATTATCTGGCGTACCCGGAACTGGAGCCGCCATTTCTTTGCTTGATGGTTTCCGGCGGTCATACAATGATCGTGGATGTTCAGGATTATACGAAAATGGAGATCCTTGGAACAACACTGGATGATGCAGCAGGGGAGAGCTTTGATAAAGTTGCACGGGTCTTGGGGATGCCCTATCCCGGTGGTGCTGCACTGGACAAGGCTGCTCAATTGGGTGATGAGAATAAATATGCGTTACCCCGATCCAAGCCGGGACAAAACCCTCTGGATATGAGTTTTTCCGGTTTGAAAACGGCTACCTTAAATTTAATTCACCACGCAGATCAGGTAGGGGAGGAGCTGGACGTTAACAGTCTTTGTGCTGCCTTTTCTGCAGCGGTGTCTGATACTCTTGTGCCCCGTGTTGTGCAGGCAATGAAGCAGACAGGTCGGAAAAAGCTTGCAGTTGCCGGTGGTGTCGCTGCCAATTCCCGAATTCGTGCAGAAGTACTGGCAGCAGCAGACAAGCTGGGCGCGCAAGTCTTTATGCCGCCCCTATCACTGTGCGGTGACAATGCGGCTATGATTGGTTCTCAGGCATATTATGAATATCTGGCAGGAAATGTGGCAGATATGAGCCTAAATGCTTACGCAACCAAATCTATTTTGGGGGAAGCCTTGTAATAGTTGTATTTGGTACATTTAGAGCGGAAATATGCATTGACCCATTGGGTGATTTTTCTATAATAGGTAGGATTAATTCTGATTATGGAGAAACTGATGATGTGAGCAAGGTGAATTTTGACCTTGGCCTTTATGAAGCATACACCCGTGGCTTCCTGGAAGGAACAGACGGTTGCCTGACGGATGCAGAACTGGAATACCTCCCCTGGGGCGCTCGGCGGATGACCTTAGAGTGCGGTATGCGTTTCCTGACTGACTACTTAGAGGGCGATCATTATTTTCGTGTTGGTTATCCGGAACAGAATCTGGACCGATGCCGTACCCAGTTTAAGCTGGCTCGTGATATGGAAGAAGCTTTCTTAGAGATGATGCGTATCGTTAAAAAGTACGCCAATTAATTACTATGCTGAAAATTATACAGTCTGTTTATAAAATGAATTTCCGCATGCTTGCAGATGTTTATGCCCAAAGCTGTCAGGAACGGGGAATACTGAATTATCCGGACCGGCCAAGGGCGCAGCAGCTTCTTCTGGCAGAACAAGATCTTTATGGAGAAGTAAAGTGCTTTTTTGAGGATTATAAGGCGTTTTACGCTGTGTGGGAAACAGATAACAAGTATGTTTCTGTCCTGCGTATGGAGCCTTATAAGGACGGTCTGCTTTTAGAGGGTCTGGAAACAGCACCGGAGGAACGGGGCAAAGGATATGCAAAGCTGCTTTTATGCGCTGTTCTTTCTGAAACTTCCGGTCAGGAAAATAAAATTATCTATTCCCATATAGATAAGAAAAATACTGCCTCCGTGGCAGTCCATCTTGCCTGTGGATTTGAGAAAATCCGTGACTGTGCTGTATATGCAGACGGCTCGGTTTCACACAACGCTTACACAATGGTAAAAATAATATAAAAGATCGGCAGTATTCCGTTTTGGAATACTGCCGGTTTTTCTGTTACTCGGTCCAACCGATACGCTTGAGCCAGTTCAGCAATAGACCCGACCACTGTGCGGTGTGGGGGTGATTGGGCGCAAGTCCAAGGCCGTGACCGCCATCGGGGAATACGTGCATCTCAACAGGAACGTTGTGCTGCCGCAATTCGGTGGCATAAATGTAGCTGTGTACTACTGTAACGCCGGGGTCAGCAGATGTATGGAAAATAAATGCCTCAGGGGTATTGTCAGTAACGTGCTTGGAAGGATTCAGTTCCGATTCCATTTCCGGATCTTCTCTGCCAATCAGATTCAAGTAGGATTTTGTATGAAGGATCTTTGTGTTTCCGGGCTGTTCAATAACCGGATAACAAAGGATCTGCACATTGGGCATATAGTCTTCCTGATCCAGCTCGTCAATGCCTTCAAATTCAATGGGTTTGGTATAGGTGGAAAGGAGCGCAGTCAAATGACCACCCGCGGAAGATCCCATAGCAGCGATCTTGTTTCTGTCAATGCCGAATTTATCTGCATTGGCTCTAATGTAACGCATACAGCGACGGGCATCCAGCAAAGGCAGGGGGAAGTGGTGGGGATGCACACGATAGCCTGCGACAAAAGCGGTAATTCCGTGAGCATTTAAGAACTTTGCATAATCTTCTCTTTCGTGATCTGCGCGGCGAATATATGCACCACCGGGAAAAATCAGCACAGCGCCATCCGACTTCTTATTCTCAGGAATATAAACATCGATGTGAGGGACTTCCTCGCACATACCGGGTGCTTCTTTCCACAAATAAACTCTTCCCATTATTGCAGCTCCTTTAGTTGCCATATTTCTCTTTTAAATATAACAGTGCCTGACGGTATCCGTCAAGACCTTGTCCCTTAATTGTTTTTTCACAGGCAAGACCTGCATAGGAAATTTTTCGGAAGGGTTCTCTCGTATCCACATTGGAAATATGCACTTCAACCGCCGGAATACCGACAGCCTTCAGTGCATCAAGAATGGCAATAGAGGTATGGGTGTATGCAGCAGGGTTAATGACAATGCCGTCAGTCACTCCGTAAGCAGACTGAATTTTATCAACAAGAGCACCTTCGTGATTGGATTGATACTGTTCAACTTTAACTTTATATTCAGCCGACCACTCATTTAACAAATCCAACAAGTCCGCAAAAGTTTGCTTTCCGTAAATTCCCGGCTCACGGATACCCAGCATATTCAGATTCGGTCCGTTAATAACCAGTATTTTCATATACTTCCCTCCATTTCGAAAAGCTTCCGGACGGTATCTTCTATTGTTCCGTTATTGTCCACTGTTATATCCGCAAAGCGTTCATACATTGGTTTACGTATTCTGAACATATTTGTAAGATCAGCCCCTTGAGAAAGAGGTCTACCGTCTGTTGGAAGGCTTGTAATATCCCGATGAATCCAGATAATACGCCCATTTTGGCGCAAAAGAGGATAGTTCTCTTCTCTGGTGACACAGCCACCGCCGGTAGCAATCACAAGACCGGATTTTTTTCCGAGTTCCCGAAGAACGGAAGTTTCTATTTGGCGAAAACCCTCTTCTGTGGATGTTGCAAAGATTTCAGGAATAGATTTTCCAGCTTTTTTAACGATTACGGCATCTGCATCCACAAAGGTCTTGCCCATTTTTTCTGCAAGCAGTGCGCCTACTGTGGATTTTCCGCTGCCAGGCATACCAATCAGAATGATGTTTTCCATTTGTGAATGCATCTTCCGGTAGATCGTTTCTATAACAGAATCCGGGATTTTTATGTCTGTAAACCACTGGGCACTTTCTTTTGCTTGTGCAACCAGCATCCATAAGCCGTTTTCAGCAACCAAACCGCGTTCTTTGGCATCCAGAAGAAGTTTCGTGCGGGCAGGGTTGTATATTAGATCCAAAACACCTTCCAATTGAGGAAACAGCTCTAAATCCACCGGAGTGTCACCGTTTTTTGGATACATTCCAACAGGGGTCGTATTTACGATCACCGCTGTATCGGTGTGTTTGCTAATATTTTCGTAGTTCTCAGGACCGGAACGGGAGATTACAACTACATTAGCACCCAATTCCTGCAAAACTGCAACGGCAGTGACAGAAGCACCTCCACTGCCGAGTACAAGGACTTTCTTGCCTGTAACGGACAAGCCGCTGCGATTTACCATTGAAAGAAAACCAAAGTAATCGGTATTGTGTCCAATAAGACTGCCATCTGCATTTCGCACTATGGTGTTGACAGAACCAAGCTGCTTCGCCCGATCTGACAATTGGTTGCAGAAAGGTATCACTTCTTTTTTGTAGGGTATGGTCACATTCAGTCCGCTAAAATCCGCGCGTCTTATAAAGTCCGCAAGCTCGTCAGGTGACTTCTCATATAAAGCATAGGAGTAATCTGCCAAATAGCTATGAATTTGTGGGGAGTAGCTGTGTTCCAGCTTTTTCCCAAGAAGACCGCAATGCATTAAACCACCTCGGTGTAGCTTCCCAGATATTTGAATTCCTCACAAAGATCATCCAGTTCGCACATCAGCTGGACAAATTCCTCGGAATATATGGATGTTTCAAGGTCAAAGTAGAACATAAACTCAAAATCGCGGTCCGGGATCGGACGGGATTCCAGCTTGATCACATTGATGCCAAGGGTATACATTCTGGCAAGTACCTTATACAGCGCACCGGGTTTGTGGGAAAGAACCATCATAATACTGGTCTTATCAGAACCGGGATAGATCTCAAGATTTTTGCTGATGCAAATGAAACGGGTGCGGTTGTTGCCTTTGTCCTGCACAGAATCCGCAAGGCTGGTAAGCCCGTATAGCTCCTCGCAGGCGTGACTGCACAGGGCAGCTACATCCAGTCGACCGGACTGCGCAACCATATTGGCTGCCTGCGCTGTGTTTTCAACAGTTATGACCTTGATATCCGGGTGATTTGCCAGAAAATCAGAACACTGACTGATCGCCTGCTCATGGGAGTAGATCTCCTTAATGTCTGAAAGCTTAGCATTCTTGTTTGCAAGCACATTGTGGTCGATTTTTAAGCGGAATGTGCGGACAATAGAGAAGTTGTGACGGATCATCAGGTCGTATACTTTCTTAACAGAACCGGCTGTGGAATTTTCAATAGGGAGAATACCATATTGGCACAGACCTTGTTCAATTGCGGTAAAAATTCCCTCAAAGTTCTTAAAATACATAATCATAGGCGCTTTGAAGAACTTTTCACAGGCGATCTGAGAATATGCACCTTCTACGCCCTGGCAGGCGACCATAGGCGCTTGCGGGAACAGCTTCGGTGTGTTCTCGATCGAACGGGTGATCTGCTGATATAAGGGCGTCGCTTCAGCATTGCGCTTACTCTGGTAGCTGCGGCTCAGCTCGAACAGCAAGGAGTATAAAACCCGGGTATAGTTTGCCATATCGGGACCGGCTTTTTCTGCAACCGCCTGTAATATCTCTCGTTCCCTGGCAGGGACATAAATCGGTATATTGTTTGCCTTTTTATAGTCAGCAACCTGTGCGGAGAGGCCCATACGCTTTACAAACAGCTGCACAAGCTGGTCGTCTATATTGTCGATCTGATCTCTGATTTGCTGAATATCCATAGAAAACCTCCTGATTAGTTACGGGAAAGATATGCATCGTAAATAGCGATGGCGGCTGCTGCTTCCACAACAGGAACGGCGCGAGGTGCAATGCAGGGATCGTGCCGGCCTTTAATTTCCAGATTAACAGTTTCCAATTTGCTGAAGGACGCAGACTGCTGTGCCTTTGCGATAGAGGGGGTAGGTTTGATCGCTACCTGAAAATATAGGGGCATTCCTGTGGTAATACCGCCTAAGATGCCGCCAGCCCGGTTCGTCGAGGGGCGGACTTCTCCGTTTTCTATTGTGTAGGCATCGTTGTGTTCGCTGCCACGCATATAACCGGCAGCATAGCCGGCACCAAATTCCACAGCTTTTACAGCGGGAATTCCATACACCAGCTGAGCAATCCGGCTTTCCATACCGAAAAACATCGGATCACCCAATCCTGCGGGAAGACCGGTAACGGAGCATTCAATAATTCCGCCAACACTGTCTCCGTCTGCTCTGGCCTGGGAAATGATTTCACGCATTCTAGCACCGGCAGCTTCAGAAATGACAGGGAAGTCAGATCGGACTTTATCCAATTGTGGATTCATAGGATCAAAAGGATCGTCAGTAACACCGCCGACACATACCAGATGTGCACCGATTTGAACACCTTCCTTTTCCAACCACTGTTTACATAGTCCGCCAGCAATGCAAAGCGGCGCTGTCAGCCGTCCGGAGAAATGGCCGCCGCCGGCAACATCCTGGTAACCGCTGTATTTAATTTGTGCTGTAAAATCTGCGTGGCCGGGGCGCGGACAGTCTTTGAAATCATTGTAATCAACAGAATGCGTATTTGTATTTGGAATGATTGCTGCAATCGGTGCACCGCAGGTGAATCCATCCACAATGCCGGACAAAAATTCCGTTTGATCTGCCTCTTTACGGGGCGTAGAATAGTCGTTGAGTCCGGGCGCTCTCCGACCAAGAAAAGCCTGAAGCTTGCTAAAATTCACCGGCAGACCGGCAGGTATCCCATCCAGTGTCATACCGATCGCAGCGCCGTGGGATTGTCCGAATATGGAAAGTTTTAGTCTTTCACCGTATGTACTGCTCATATTTGCCTCCTAATCTGCTAAATTCCTCCCAGAAGGAGGGATAGGATTTGGCTACACATTGTGCGCCAAGGATCGTCACAGAACCGACAGCCACAGTTGCAGCAATGGCTGCAGACATTGCGATCCTGTGATCGTTGACTGCATCAACAATACCGCCTTGTATCTGTCCGGGATATATAGTCAGCGTGTCTTCGGTGGCTTCTGCCTGAATGCCAACTGCCTTGAGCATTGCAATCGTTGAAGCAACGCGGTCGGATTCTTTCAGCCTAAGCCGCTGGATGTTTGTAAACACAGCGCCGCATTTTGCAGCTGCTGCCACCGAAAGAACAGGAATAAGGTCCGGAATGTCAGCTGCCGAAACAGTTACATTCTCAGTCATAGAATTCAGGATCTGCACAATGGCCCGGTCACCTTGCGCTGAATTTGTATTTAAGCCTTCAACCGATAGATTACTTCCCATTGCACCAGCGGTCAGAAAGAATGCCGCATTGCTCCAATCGCCCTCTACAGAAAATTTGCCGGGCGAGTGGAAAGGGAAAGACCCTGAGATCTTGTTGTCATCGATTAGAATGCCGAAGGCAGCAAGTGCCTGATGGGTTATTTGTATATAGGGATAGGATTCCACATTGCCGATAATCGTCAGCGTGTTTTCCCCGGGAATCAGTGCCATTGCAAACAGAAGCCCGGTGATAAACTGACTGGACACACCGCCATCAATGTAATAATTGCCTGCCTTTAGTTTTCCGGTACAGGAGATGGTGTTAGCTGTTGGACGGGATAATGTGCAGCCCATTCGTTCCATTTCCTCCCACAGGGGAGATAAGGGGCGCTCAGAGAGCCTGCCAGCCATTTGGAAGATGGTATTTACACCAAGTGCACCGACAATGGGAAGCATAAAACGCAAGGTTGAGCCGCTTTCCCGGCAATTCAGAGTGGCAGAATCCGGGATGTTACAAACCGGTCTAATGCGATAGCCCTCAGCGGATCTAAAAATATCTGCCCCCAAAGCGCGCAAACAGTCTGCAGTTGCTTCGATATCCTGATTGATTTGCGGGCAAATAAGCGTTGTTGGCTTGTTTGCAAAGGCGGAGCAGATCAGCAGACGGTGCGCCTGTGATTTTGAAGGGATCGCACAGACTGAACCGCTGAGTTTTCCAGGATGAATTGTAATGTCCATTATAAACCTTCCTCAATAAAGGACTGTAGTTCAGTAATAGGTGTAGGAACAATAGAGCAGCTGCCGATTCGTTCCGGTATGATCAGATTGACTGTGCTGCCGGAGCGTTTCTTGTCAGACAATGCAGCAGTATTGAGCCGGTTTGCAGAAAATTCTGTGGTAGAGGGAAGACCGAAAGTGTCTAAAATAGATTGGATTTCCTTAGCAGTTTTCTCATTGCACAGCCCGCGTTTACAGGCTGCTCTTGCAACCATAGCCATTCCTGTTGCAACAGCTTTTCCGTGGCTAACAGAAAAATTACTTTCTTTCTCTATGGCGTGACCAAAGGTGTGACCCAGATTCAACTTTTGCCGCGCGCCGGTGTCAAATTCATCCTCTTCAACCACATCTCTTTTCAGCGAAACGCATCGAGCGATTACCGTCTCACGGTCAAAATTCAGTCCTTCACGGCATAGATGTGCAAATAGGTCTGCATCGTAAAGAATGCCATATTTAATAACCTCTGCACAGCCGTCACGAAGAATATCATCGGGAAGCGTGTTTAACACATTTGTATCGCACAACACAAGACTTGGCTGATAAAATGCACCCACAAGATTTTTTCCTGCAGCCAGATCAATGGCGGTTTTGCCGCCAACAGAGGAGTCTACCATAGCCAGTAGGGTAGTAGGCGCTTGGATATAAGGAATGCCTCGCAGGTATGTGGCTGCTGTAAAGCCTGTAATATCCCCAACCACACCGCCGCCTAAAGCTATGACAACATCTGCGCGTGTTAATTGGTTTTCTGCAAAGAAATTCAAGATGTTTAGATAGGTTTCTGCGTTTTTGCTGCTTTCACCTGCCGGAAAACAATAGTGCAGCGTTTCAAAACCACTCTTTCTCAAACTGTTTTCTGTAATTGCACCATACAAAGGCCAAACATTGCTGTCACTGATAATTGCAGCTTTACCGGGCGCTTTAAATGCGGAAGCATAACTGCCGAGCGCAGATAGTAATCCGTTGCCGATCATTACCCGGTAGGCTTTGGATGCACTGACGGTAACGGTTTTCATCCGTCAACCTCCTCTTTTCGTTTGCGTCCTTCATCCAGAAGGGCAATCAAGGTTTCTTCATCGTTATTTTCAAGTGCAGTGCGGTATTTGTTCAATGCACTGATATAGCCGTCCAGTTCTGCAAGTACATTTTCCCGGTTGGAAAGAAATAATTCTGCCCACATCTGAGGATTGAGCCAGGCAACCCTTGTTAGATCCTTGTAGCTGCCTGCGGAAAAACCCTTGTGATTAAGTGCTGTAGGGGATTTGATAAATGCATTGCTGATCAGGTGGGGCATCTGGGATGTAAAAGCGATCATCCGGTCATGGTCCTGCGCGGTAGTTACTGAGAATGAACCAAAACGGCAGGGAGCAAGTGCATCTTGGCAGCGCTGGAGAAGCTGCGCGTCGTCATAGCGGGGCGGGACCAAGACCATAGGCGCACCCTGAAATAAATTGGAGCGGCTGTACTTAAAACCGGAATTGTGTGAACCTGCCATAGGATGACCGCCCACAAAAGTGAAGCCGTATTTTTCTGCAACTAGAAAACAGCGATTGCAAATTTCAGTTTTTATACCACAGCAGTCGATCACAAGCGCATCATGTGAAATATATTTGCCGTTACATTCCAACCATTCTGCAGAACCACCGGCATAGATCGATAAAAGAATCAACTCACAGTTAGCAATTGTATTCTCGTCTAAAGCACCCTGGCACGCTCCTGCCAGCTGGGCAAACATAAGCATAGAATCATCCTGTTCACAGGCAAGTACCCTGTGTCCTGCTTTTGCGTATGCTCTTGCCAAAGAACCGCCGATCAGACCAAGACCCAAAATGCCGACGGTCATAAAATCGCCTCCCGGACTTTCTGTACACGAGCGTTCAGCTCTGCAAACTGCGCAGGGGTCAGGGATTGTGCACCGTCGCAAAGTGCGCACGCAGGGTTGTTGTGGACTTCCACCATAATTCCGTCAGCACCTGCAGCGGCTGCTGCAATGGCCATAGAGGGGACAAGGGAAGCTTTTCCTGTTGCATGACTGGGATCTACAACAACAGGTAAATGTGTCAGTTCGTGTAAAACAGGCACAGCAGAGAGATCCAGTGTGTTACGGGTGTATGTTTCGTATGTGCGGATACCGCGCTCGCAAAGAATGATGTTTTCATTGCCTTCGCTCATAATGTATTCCGCACTCATAAGAAGTTCTTGAAGTGTATTAGCCAGTCCGCGTTTTAACAGAATCGGCTTTTTTGTTTTGCCGAGCTCTTGCAAGAGGTCAAAATTCTGCATATTTCTGGCGCCAACCTGAATGATGTCTACATCTTCAAAGAGGTGGAGCGTACGGATGTTCATTATTTCTGTGATAATAGGTAAACCTGTGGCTTTTTTTGCTTCTACCAGCAGGCGGATACCTTCGTCCTTCATTCCCTGGAAGGCATAAGGAGATGTGCGAGGCTTGAATGCGCCGCCTCGTAAAATGCTTGCACCGGCTTTTTTAACCGCAGAAGCAACCTCGATGATCTGATCCTGACTTTCTACGGAACAAGGACCTGCAATCATAGAGAAATGTCCGTCACCAATTTTAGCATCTTGCATGGTAATGACTGTGTTGCTGGGGTGAAATTTTCTGTTGACTTGCTTGTAGGATTCTGAAATCCGCTTAACGGATTCCACGATTTCCAGGCTGCCCAACAATTCCATATCTACACGACTGGTATCACCGATCAGGCCTAAAACGGTAAATTCCTGACCTTCTGATATATGGACATCCAGGTTCATATTCTTCAGCCAGTTTACAAGATGCTCGGTCTGTTCCTGGGTAGTACCATTTTTCAATACAGCAATCATTGAAAATCATCTCCTAAGTAAAATAAAAGCGCTGCACAGATGCGATCTTGTGCAGCGCTTGAAATAATGAATTAGAGAAAAAACATTGCAGCACAAAACCCTATTACTTTTTGTCAGTAAAAAAGTAATAGTTGATAAAGTAGAACTGTGCAGCAAGGTTAAACATAGCCAATAGGCCTCCTTAAAAGATAATAAAACTATAACACAATGTATTTTATTTTGCAAGAGAAAATATTATATATTTTTATGCAGTATCGAGCGCCCGGATTTTTTGCGGTAAATGACAGAAAGGGCAACCGCTTGCACCAAAAAGGTTGCAGTCCAGGAAATGGGATAGGACAGATATAGGGACTGCGGTGTATGGTATTGTGGGAGCTGAAATATGGTGAATATCCAACCAAGGCGAATACCACATACACCAAGCACGCTGATTAGCATTGGTGTCAGAGAAGCACCCAAGCCTCGGAGCGCACCGGTAAATACATCCATTATCCCACAAAGGAAATATGGCAAACAAACATAAGAAAATCTGACCAGTCCGTACGCAATTGCTTCCTGAGAATCAACAATATAAATTCCCAGAAGCTGCTCGCCGAAGGCGTATGCCAATGTGCTTAGTGTAAGACCAATGACAGATGCGTATACCAAACAAACGCCAAGGGTTTTGCGAATTCGGTCATAGCGCCGGGCACCTAAATTTTGACCGGTATAATTCACTGCTGACTGATGGAAGGCGTTCATTGCCACATAGACAAAACCCTCAATATTTCCGGCAGCACCGTTTCCGGATACCAAAGCCTCGGAATTGAAGGAATTGATAGAAGATTGGATGATCACATTGGATATCGAAAATAAGCAGCCTTGAATGCCCGAAGGGATGCCAATGCGGAGAATTTTCAGCAGAGGTTCTTTGTAAATGCGCAGCTTTTTCAGATACAGCTTGCAGCTGTCTGTGCGTTTCATCAGCGCCCATACAGTCAGTACTGCAGAGATTCCCAGGGAAATGGTAGTTGCCAATGCAACACCGGCTACATTCATATGGAAAACTGTTACAAATATCATGTTTAGAACAACATTTGCAACGCCGGAAATGATCAGGAATATCAGCGGACTTTTGGTATCTCCTGCTGCACGAAGGATGGCAGCGCAGAAATTATAGACCATTGAAAAGACGATTCCGGAAAAATAGATTTTCATATAGACCGCAGAAAGGGGCAGAACTCCGGCCGGTGTTTTCATCAGGATCAGAAAGTCTTCTGCGAATACGATGCCAACTACAGTCAATATAGCGCCACTGATAAGCGCAATGGGAAGGGCTGTGTGTACTGTGCGGTGTACTTCTTCCGGTTGGTTACCTCCGAGACCGTGTGCCACACTAACACCTGCACCTACGGAAAGTCCGATAAAAAGATTTATGATCAGATTCGTGATCGAACCAGTTACGCTCACCGCAGCAACAGAAATACTGCCGCAGTAACGACCCACAACAACGAGATCAGCTGCGTTAAATAACAACTGCAACAGGCTGGTGAGTATGATCGGCACAGTATATAAAATGATACCGGAAAATAAAGGACCGCTTGTCATACTCCTATTTATACGCTTCACTTTACTGTTACTCCTTTCTGCTAAACCTAAATGATATTACAAAGTTTACATACCCATCAGTCGGCTGGCGTTCTTATGAAGAATATAAGCCTTTTCTTCTTCAGAAAGGGGAAGACTCAAGAATATATTTACGGAGTCCGTCTGGCTTGTCCAGGGGGTATCAGAGCCAAAGAGAATGCGCTCTGCACCGAATTGCCGAACCAGAGCTACAAATGCTTCTTGTTCCATCAAATGAAATTTAGCATCCATATCTGCTCGTTTAAGAGGTCCAAGCACGCAGGATGTGTCTAAGTACACATCGGTATCGAGTAGATTCTCAGCCACACGGTTCCAGCTGAAGACACCGCCCATATGGGCTGCAACCATCGTAAGGCCTTCTACTTGCCGAAGTACATTGCGGATCATTTCCGGATCACTCAGATGTCGATCAGGATATGCACCTTCCACACCTGCATGTGCAACAACAAACAATCCGATTTTAGCAGCATACTCCAAAATCCGCAGATAGCGGATGTCGTCAATAGGTGTATTCTGATACTGCGGGTGAATCTTAAATCCCCTGATGCCTGCAGATTTCAGCTTGTCCAGTTCTTCCCGGTAATTTTCTGTATCCGGGTGAATGCCGCCGAGATAGATAAGACCGTCCTTATTTTTGTTGGCGATGGAAATATCGTTAATTACATTCGCTTTTGTGGGATTAGTGACTACCGGCAAGACAACACTATAATCAATTTTTGCTTCTGCCATAGATGCAGTCAGATTGGCAACAGTACCGTCCGTATAGAACGAACAGTTTGCTAAGGCTCCCATATGGGCAAGGGCGTTGGGAGCAACTGCATCCGGATAGGCGTGGGTATGAAAATCGATAATCATAATTTATTTACTTCTTTCACAAACAATGTAGAGTCTTTGACCGTAAAGCGTATGTCAAATCCAGCGAAGGACAGTCCGTAAATCCGGTCCGGTGTGCGTTGGTAAGAGGGGCGGGGATCGTGGGACAACACACCCGTTAGTGCATCTCGCTTATTCTCCGGTATGATTGCAAGAAGATGGGAAGGGAAGTCCACATCCAATATAAAGTCCTTCGCAGAATCTGTGAAGCCACCTATAGCGTCCGTATGGCAGTCACTGTAGGGAATATAAGGCTTAATATCAAAGATCGGAGTGCCGTCCATAAGGTCAGCACCGGCTACGTGGATAACAGTTCCAATATCCGGTGTATGTTCCAGTCCGATCAGTCTTACACAGGACATTCCCAGAGAATTGGGACGGAAAGGGGAGCGTGTGGCGAAGACACCCATTCGGGTGTTACCACCCAGTCTGGGGGGTCGAACCGTGGGAGACCACTCCTGACGGATCGCTTCGGAGAACTGCCAGATGATCCAAAGATGGGAATAGTCCTCAATGCCCCGCAAGGCATCCGGATTTCTGAATTCCGGTTCAAATATAATGGTGGAATGAAGCTCTTCCACCAGTCCACTTTGTCGTGGAATACCAAATTTTGAGGGAAAATCGCTTTTCATTCGTGCGATGATTTGAATGTTTACAGTGTCCATATCACTTAAAAACCTTTCTTAGGCAGAAAGTACCGGCAAAAATCAGCGCAAGGATCAAGGAAATAGCAGCACCCGCAGATGTGCCGAGGAAATAGGAAACGCATAGTCCGCTGATTCCTGCAAATAGCGCAAACAATACGGAGAACAGACTATATCGCATCAGATTTTTTGAAATATTTCTTGCGGAAGCACCGGGGAGAACCAATAAGGAATTGAGAATGAGCAAACCGACCCAAGAAATTGCCAAGGTTACCACAATAGCAATGGCAGCAGTAAAAATTGTTTGTGTCAGACCGGTTTTGATTCCCCGGGAGGATGCCAGCTGGGGATGAATAGCTGTGAGGGACAGCCGGTTCGCGCTGAATATCCAGAAAACAACCACCGCAATCAGGACCAGTGACAGCATACCGATCTGTGCCGGAGTTACAGACAAAATGTCACCGATAAGGTATTTGTTGTACTTTGTGAAGCTGCCGCCGTCCAGTGTTGCAATAAAAATGCCAAGGGCAACGGCGGTGCTGGAAAAGACACCGATCAGGGTGTCAGCGGCCTGATTGCCTTTGCTGCGGACATAGGAAAAAAGCAGGGAAAATGCTAGAGAAAAGATTACAGCGACCCAAGTGGGGGCAGCAATACCGCAAATACAGCCGATTGCAATACCTGTAAAGGCAGAATGTCCCAAAGCATCGGAGAAAAAGCTCATCCGTCCGGTCACGATCATCGTAGAGCATAAGCCGAACAGGGGCGCTATTAAAATAACCGCCAGCAGTGCGTTTTTCATAAAATCCCACCGGAGCATTTCAATGGGGAGAATATCGCAGATTGCGTACCAAACAGTCATTATAATATACCTCCTTTGCGGTTAAAAACCCTTCGGAAGGCATCTGAACCCAGAACCTCCACCGGTTTTCCCACACTAACTAAGGACCTGTCGATAAGCGCAACCTGATCTGCATATTTGGGGAGTGTGGCAAAATCATGAGTCGTCATCAGGATAGAAAGATCATAATCCCTGCGGATATCGTCAAGCATATCCATAAGGGTTTCAATACCGTCTACATCTACGCCGGATAAAGGTTCGTCTAAAATCAGAATGTTCGGGATCGGTTCAAGGGCAAGCGCCAGAAGCACTCGCTGCAGTTCGCCACCGGACAATGTTCCGACACGCTTGTCGATCAGATCCTCACCTTGCACACGCTCCAGACAGATAAGTATTTTATTGCGCATAGCTTTTGAAATGCCCAAAAAGGCGGGCCGCTTACTCATACAGCAGGCAAACAGGTCTGCAACAGTGAGCGGATCTCCTGGATCAAAGGCTGGACTTTGCGGAACATAGCCGATCTTAGGTGTGCGGCTGCGCTTGCCGGGAACGGAAAAGGAAATGACTCCATCAAAATCCTGTTGGCCTAAAATTGCTTTCAAAAGAGTACTCTTTCCTGCACCATTTGGTCCGATCAATGCCACAAGCTCACCACAGTGCACATGAAGATCAATGTCTTGCAAGATGGCATCATTTCCAATCTTTACAGAAAGACCTTGAATGCGCAGGCAACAGGAATGTCCGCAAGTGCCGCCGTGGGAAGGTCTGTTCATCCCAATGCCTCCTTTACAGTGTTGATGTTATGATACATAGCTTCAAAATAGCTGTTTCCGGACATCGCCATATCCAATGAATAAAGCGCTGTGCCAGTTTCTGCACAAATCGTTTTGGCAGAAGATTCGCTGCCATTGATTTCAGTAAAGATCGCAGGCAGTGCGTGATCTTCGACCAATGTAACCAGCTCTTTCAATTCCGCTGCGGATGCCTCGCTGCCAGACTCTTCCTCCACTGTTTTTAATATTGTCAGGTCAAATGCATTGGCGAAATAAGCAAAACCGTCATGGAAGGTAATCAGCTCCCGACAAGATAGCCCGGACAGACTTTGTGATCCATATGTCTGAAGTGCATCCAGCGCTTGGGTGAGAAGTTCCAAATTCTGAGAAAATATATCTGTGTATTGGGGATATTGTACCGTCAGACCGGCGCAGATATTTTTTGCCATAATTTTGGCGTTTTCCGGGGAAAGCCAAATGTGAGGATCTTCGCTGTGCGCGTGGTCGTGAGAATGAAGATGCGCACCCTCACAGCTTATTAGAGAAGTATTAACTGAAGCATCTATAATTGTATTTTTAGTAGATACAGCATCTTCCAGAAAATCCTCCAAGCCACACCCGGAGATCACAAGGGTATCTGCTGCTTCTATAAGCCGCATTTGCGAGGATTGCAGGGTGTAGTCGTGTAAGCAGGAAACACTTTGCGTGACGATTTGGCAAACCTTAAGCTCTGTTCCCTCGCAAAGCTGGGAGGTAAATTCATAAACAGGCAGGGTAGTGGCTGCAACCTGGAAGTTTTCAGCTTCAGCCTGACATCCGGAAAATAAGCTGATCAGGAGGATCAGACTTGATATAAAGACAGTTTTTTTCATAGTAATAAACCGCAGTTCCTATAAAAATTCTTACTATATAGAATACCACATTTGTCAAGAAAAAGAAAGCCATAGCAACGGAAAATCCAATGCTATGGCAAAGAAAAACATCAGTGAGTTTCGATCCATTCGTTAACTTTTGTTTTGGCAAGTCGGATGATGTCCTCTGTAGGATATGCAGACTGTTCGCCGCCATTTACATAGAGAAAATACAGACCGCCGGGCGTCTGATAAAGTGTCTCCTCGTAACCGTTGGGATCACCAAAATAGCTGTAAGTATATTTTTTGATAAGTGCGGCAGTTTCAGTATCATACTCTTTCTTGCAAATAGTTTTCTTCACGGAATAAACCTCCTTTCAAAGCTTTTTCTTCTCCATATTATAAGCGCATTTACAAAGAAATCAAGTGATAATCTATTTGTTTACAATTTATCAATGAAGGCTGTGTGGACGGCAGGTATATTTTATGGTACAATCAGACAAAAGGGGAGATAATATGAAGGATTTTCCGTTGTTTACCACAGAAAATGGTGTTGCCAGTCTGACGTTAAAAGAAATACCTTATACAAAAACCGCATATATAAAAATCCAGGACACATTGGAGCCGGATAAACTGCTGGATGAATGCGTAGAATTCTGCAAGATGGCAGGCGCTGGTATGATTTTGGGATCAAATCACCCAATTCTTGAGAAATACCCGCTTTATACAGTAATTCTTCAAATGAAGTGCCTCAGGGAAGGGCTGCCGGATACAGATGCGGCGCTGTTTCCTGTGACAGAACAGACAATCGACCGTTGGCGTGAAATATACAACGATCGAATGTCGGGGGTATCAAATTCTTCTTATATGTCTGTATCTGAAGGTAAGGCGCTTTTACAGCGGAGAAACGGATATTTTGTTCATAGAGGAGAAAAATTGCTTGGGATCGGAATTGCATCCGGTGAAAATATCGATGTTGTGATTGCTGTTTTGCCCGGTGCTGGGAAAGATGTGCTTCTTGCGCTTAATCACGCCCTTTCCGGGGAGCAGGCAGTGCTGGAAGTTGCATCTACAAATAAGAAAGCCGTACGGCTTTATGAGCAAATGGGTTTTATAAAAACCTGTGAAGTCAGCCGGTGGTATCGGCTTTTATAAAATATTTTGAGGTGTAACGGAAAAATACTTGACAGCGCATTATAGAAGTGCTATAATACCGCAGGTATCAAGTGTTGAACCTTGACAGGAGGCCCCTGATGGACAGTACAGAACTGATTTTGCTGTATGATTATTACGGCGCGCTGCTTACTCAGCGCCAGCAGCTTTGCTTTGAAATGCGCTATCATCAGGATCTTTCTTTAGGCGAGATCGGCGAGGAGCTGGGAATCAGCCGTCAGGGTGTTCACGATAATCTAAGCCGTACAGAGGCTATGCTTCGCAAGATGGAAGAAAAGACCGGCTGTGTACGCCGGGATCTTTCCTGCCGGAAGGCATCAAAGAGGATCCGGCAGGTGGCTTTGTCTTTAACTGGGCATAGCGATCCAAATGTTTCTGCTTTAGCTGCTGATATCGTTGCTGCAGCTGAAGCTTTAGGAGAATAATATGGCATTTGAAGGACTGACTGAAAAAATTGCTGCAACCTTCAAAAAGCTTAGGGGCAAGGGCCGCCTGAAGGAATCTGATGTGAAGGAAGCTATGCGGGAGATCCGCATGGCACTTCTGGAAGCGGATGTAAGCTATAAGGTCGTTAAGGATTTTACAAAGTCCGTAACGGAGCGCTGTGTGGGTGCAGATGTGCTGGAAGCACTGAGCCCCGCGCAAATGATCGTAAAGATCGTTAATGAAGAGCTGACTGCTTTAATGGGCAGTGATATAAAACATATCACCATCAATCCCAACGGACCGACAGTCGTGATGCTGGTTGGTCTGCAGGGTGCAGGTAAAACTACCAACGGCAGTAAGCTTGCAGGGCTGATGAAGCGACAGGGTAAAAATCCACTGCTTGCAGCCTGCGATATTTACCGACCTGCTGCAATTACCCAGCTGAAGGTTTGCGGTGAAAAGCTGGGAATTCCTGTATTTGAAAAAGGTCAGGAAAACCCGGTGCAGATTGCAAAAGAAGCGGTGCAATACGCCCGTCAGCACGGCCACGATATGGTGTTTTTAGACACTGCAGGTCGCCTGCATGTGGATGAAGCACTGATGGACGAGTTGAAAAACATTAAGGCGACTGTTAAACCCGATGAAATTATGCTGGTCGTGGATGCAATGACCGGTCAAGATGCAGTGAATGCAGCCCAGAGCTTTAATGAGTGGCTGGATATCGATTCTGTGATGCTCAGTAAGCTCGATGGCGATGCCAGAGGCGGTGCAGCACTGTCTGTCCGTGCGATTACCGGAAAACCGGTAAAATTTGCCGGTATCGGTGAAAAGCTGGAGGATATTGAACCCTTCCATCCGGACCGTATGGCGTCCCGCATCTTGGGTATGGGCGATGTGCTCAGCCTGATTGAAAAGGCAGAAAAGGCATTTGATGCCAAGAAAGCTGCCGAAATGGAAGAAAGGCTGAAATCCAACAAGTTCACCTTGCAGGATTTTTACGATCAGATGGTTCAGCTGAAATCAATGGGTTCTATGCAAGACATTCTTGCACAGATGCCCGGCGGAGCAGGACTAAAAAATGTTCAGCTGGATGAAAAGGCGATGGGTCGAACAGAAGCAATCATTCTCTCGATGACACCGAAGGAACGGGAAAATCCCAACATTATCGGAGCAAGCCGTAAAAAGCGGATTGCTGCCGGTGCCGGTGTAAAGGTTGAAGATGTAAACCGGCTGCTTAAATCCTTTGACCAGATGCGGTCGATGATCAAGCAGTTCTCTGGTCCTGGTGCCGGAAAGAAAATGAAGCGTATGAGAGGCTTTGGTGGTCTCGGCGGCTTCCCGGGCTTTTAAGCCATTATATTGTTCGCTGAAAGCAAAATGCTTTGCGATATAAAGACATAAATTTACTTGGAGGTGAAACTCATGGTTAAAATCAGACTGAGAAGAATGGGTGCAAAGAAGGCTCCTTTCTACCGGATCGTTGTTGCTGACTCCCGTAGCCCCCGCGATGGCCGCTGCATCGAGGAGATCGGTACCTACAACCCCCTGACCGAGCCCGCTACCATCACTATCGATGCCGAGAAGGCTCAGAACTGGATCAAGAACGGCGCACAGCCCACTGATACTGTTCGCGGACTGCTGAAGAACGCCGGCGTCCTGTAATTGCTCAAAGGAGTTGCACAATGAAAGAACTTTTGCTGTATATGGCAAAGAATCTGGTGGACGATCCTGATGCAGTTACGGTCAACGAAGTGTCTGAAGAAGACGGCAGAGTACTGGAGCTTCATGTCGCCCCCGGCGATATGGGCAAAGTGATTGGTCGCCAGGGCCGAATTGCGAAAGAAATTCGCACAATCGTGAAAACCGTTGCCCAGCGCACCGGCGAGAAGATCACGGTAGAAATCGTGGATTAAACGGGTAATGCGTGACGGTTCCGTCACGCATTTTTCCTATTTTGAGGTATGTTATGAGAATTGATTTTCTTGAAGCAGGTGAGATCGTAACCACCCACGGAGTTCGTGGTGAAATGAAGATCTTACCTTGGACTGACGGTCCGGAATTTTTAGTGGAATTTAACCGCGTATTTATTGATGGCGTTGAATATAAAGTGGAAAGCTGCCGTGTTCAGAAAAGCTGTAATCTCTTAAGGCTGACCGGTGTGGATACAATGGAAGCAGCCCAAGCAATGCGGGGGAAGACCGTGATGATATCCAGGAGCGATACAGATCCGGATATTATTTTTGCTGCTGAGCTGATTGGTGTTGAGGTTATGGCTGAGGGTCAGAAGATCGGTGTTGTGGCAGATGTTCTGGATTACCCCGGCAATAAGGTATATGTCGTCCGTGGAGAGCACGAGTATATGATCCCGGCAGTGAAGGCATTTGTCCTTTCCACAGATATTGATGCCGGCGTAATGGAAGTCCGGTTGATCGAAGGGATGCGCACCGATGAGAGTTGATATTCTGACGCTGTTTCCGGAAACAGTGGGGGATGTGCTGTCTGAAAGCATATTGGGACGGGCACAGGAACGGGGCTTTATCCGTATTGAAACCCACCAGATCCGTGATTACACAGCTAACAAGCAAAATCAGGTGGATGACTACCCCTACGGCGGTGGTCGCGGCGCGGTGATGACTGCTGATCCGCTGTACCGCTGCTGGGAAGCTGTCTGCGATCAGGCTTCCGGCCCTGTCCATACAATTTATCTGTCCCCCTGCGGTAAAACATTCCGTCAGGAGGACGCTGTTCGTCTCAGTAAGCTGGATAATCTTATTTTGGTATGCGGTCATTACGAGGGCATCGATCAGCGATTTATTGATGAATGTGTGGACGAAGAAATATCACTGGGTGATTTTGTGCTGACGGGCGGTGAAATCGCCGCAATGGCGGTTACCGATGCAGTGTGCCGTATGGTCCCAGGTGTTCTTGCTGATCCGGAATGTTTTGAGGATGAGAGTCATTTTAACGGACTTTTGGAATATCCCCAGTATAGCCGCCCAGCAGTCTGGCACGGAAGGGAAGTCCCCCAGATCCTGCTTTCCGGTAACCACGAAAAGGTGCGCCAATGGCGGCGTAAGCAGTCCTTGCGCAGAACCAGACAGCGGCGCCCGGATATGTACGAAAAGCTGGAACTGTCCTCAAAACAGGATAAGAAGCTTCTGCAAGAAATAGAGGATGAAGATAATGTGTAGACAAAAAATCACGCTGAAAATTCCAGCGTGATTTTTATGCATTTATTGTTGGGTGGGATTGTAATGAACGATGATACTTTGATCCGTCAAGGTCTTGACCTCAGTTACCTTTGTTCCGTAAACTGATACTAAAATCAGAACGTGGCAATCTGCAAGCTCGCTGATCGAAGCAATTTCTTCATTATAATCCATATAGACTGAGTTGAGATTTTCCATTCCGGACAGTCCGGACAGATCGCTCAAAAGATTATGAGAACCGTCAATACGGATCAGCGCACAGGTCTTATCCCATTGGGGAAGCGCGGTTACCTGATTGTAGGAGAAATTCAAATGGGTCAGGCCGGAGAGAGAAGACAACGCTGAAATATCAGTAAGAGCGTTGTTCGAAATGTCCAGCACTTCGATGGATGTGCAGCCGCTAAACAGAGAGATATCAGTCAACTGGTTATAGGAAAGGGTCAACTCAGAAAGGGAAGTAAGTTGTGCAATATTTCCAAGCTGTGTAATGCTGTTTGTATCAGCATTTAGCTTTGTGAGGGTACTGATACCGGTGATTGGGGATATAGATGTCAGTGCGTTGCCGGATACATTCAGAACAGCCAGAGATTGACAAGTAGACAGTGCGCTTAGGTCAACCACCGCGTTTTGGCTGAGGTTTAATTCCTTCAGATTCTTCATAACGGACAGGGCATCAATATTCCGGATGGTGTTTTTACTTAGGTCCAAATGTGTTAGACCGGTTGCGTTCTTTAAACCGGAAGTCGTAGACAGGCCGCAGCCACTTAGGGTGAGTCTTTGCAGCATCGGTAGTGAACCGATCAGAGAAAGCTCATCGGAAGACACGGAAGTATCGGTTATTATAAGTTCGCTGAGCTGCGACATAGAAGAAATGTTGCTCAGCTGACCGGATGCACCGGAAGTAATGATTAGCTTTTCCAGATCCTTCATATATTTCAGATCGGAATAGTCCTTTGCCTCTGTCGGCACAGTAAACTCAGATATCTCCCAAAGATCGCTGGACAAAATGACAGCATCATCAGAGACCCCAAGAAGTTCGCGGACAGTCACTTCAATTGCCGGATCTACAAAGGAGACTTCCTCGATCACGCCACCGACAGTGTAGCCGAAAATGGCAAGGGGACTGACAAGTCCTGCATCGCTTACAGATACGGCGTAAATGGTGTTTTCACCGGCAACCAGACTGATCGGCTCTGTGTATAGATCTGCGTGTATAGAGGGATATTCCCCTGAACTGTTAGCGTATAGCTTGCCATCCTCAGCTTCCAGTGTTACTGAGATGTACTGGCTGTAAAATCCCGGACTGGGTACACTGGTTGGCGTAGAAGGCCGCTGGGAAATCAGTGCTTCTCTTACTGTTGAATCAACTGTACTATCCTCACGGCAGACTGTATCCAGAAGTTTAACAGCATCCAGCAGCTTGTCCTGCTCCACATAGGTTTTACACAGGGCGACGTACAGATCTTTACCGCCGCCTTCTGCGATTGCCTGATTTAAGACATATTCTGCCTTTGTATAATTACCAGCCAGTTTATGCTGATGCGCAAGTTCAATGGCAACCTGATCGTTGTCGCCTGCTTGTTTGTAAGCCAGATCATAAAACTGGGATGCCGTTTCGTGATTTCCTTTATTTTCGAAATAACGGGCACTGTACAAAAGCATATCTCTTGTAAACTCACGGTCATAAATAAACAGATACCAGCCAAGGCAGATAATGATCGCAATTGCCAGAACGATCGGTATAATAATACGAATTGCTTTTTTCATATTTCACTCCGTTTAGACTGAGACTAATTTAAAGTAAATTATACTGATCAACGGGAACGATGTCAAGTAAAGTCGGTAATCATTCAAAATTCACTTATGGGTGTTTGTATATGCAACACCGCTAGGATATTGCGTCAAATTGTGACCGATACAGCTTCTTGTAAAAGCCGTTCGCCGCCATCAATTCATCGTGATTTCCCTGCTCAACAATATTTCCGTCCCGCATTACAAGAATGTTATCCGCAGATCGGATCGTTGAGAGCCGATGGGCAATCACAAAGCAGGTTTTGCCTTCCATAAGCTTTCGCATTGCTGTCTGAATTTTCTGTTCCGTTCGGGTGTCAACATTGGATGTTGCTTCGTCCAAAATAAGCATCTGCGCATCCAAAAGCATAGCTCTCGCTATGGTCAAAAGCTGCTTTTGACCCTTGGAAATTGATGTGCCGTTATCTGTCAGAACGGTATTATAACCTTCCGGAAGCCGCGAAATATATCCGTGAATATGCGCAGCCTTACACACGTGGATCACATCCTCCAAAGTTGCGTCCGGCTTTCCGTAGGCGATGTTTTCAAAGATCGTACCATGGAAAAGCCAGGTGTCCTGCAGGACCATTGTATAAGCTTTTCGTAAGCTATCACGGGTTACGGAACGGATGTCCTTTCCATCGATCAGAATTCTGCCCTTCTCCACATCGTAAAAGCGCATTAAAAGGTTAATGATCGTCGTTTTTCCGGCGCCGGTAGGGCCTACGATGGCGGTTAGGGAGCCGGGTTTTGCATGTAGTGTAAAATCATTGATGATCTGTTTTTCGGGCGTGTAGGAAAAGTCAACATGCTCCAGCTGCACATTGCCAGATACTTTCGTCAGAACTTCTGCATCCGGTGCATCCTCTGTTTCCGGCTCTGCATCGATCAGGAAAAATACCCGCTCCGAAGCGGCAAATGCACTTTGCAGCTCAGAAATAATATTTGCAAATTCGTTGATTGGTCCGGAGAATTTTCTGGAGTACTGAACAAAGCTGGACAGATCACCTAAGCCGATTTGCCCACCCAAAAAAAGGAGCGAACCAAAGATACAAACAAAAGCCAGGGATATGTTGTTAACAGCATTAATTAACGGTCCGCTGATCGAGCCGGTTGATTCTGCCTTAATATAGGCGTTTACAGCATCCTGATTTTTTTTATCGAAGGCTTGCTGTACAACATCTTCCCGACCGTAAGCACGGATCGTTTTTTGACCGGAAAGCATTTCCTCTACAAAGCCGTTGAGTTTACCAAGCTTTGCGCTGCGATTGCGAAATAACGGGCGGACGATCCCGGTGATCCATTTTGTAAGAAAGAAGGTGATCGGGATCATAACCAGGAAGATCAGCACGAGTTTTGGCGCAATGGAGAGCATCATAAACATTGATACTATGACAGTAACAATACTGTTTAGTATTTGTATCAGATCTGTAGACAGGGATTGATTGATAGTGTCTACATCGTATGTGATAATGCTGATCAGGTCGCCGGTTTGGTAATTGTCGAAAAATTTGACCGGCAAACGTGACATACTTTCAAATATGTCGTGCCGCATTTGCTTGGAAACTCTGCGAGAGAGACGAATCATTACGAAATTCAGGAAATAGGTAAGTGCAGCAGATATCAGATAGCAAAGCGCCATCAGCCATATACAGTGAATGACTGTATCCATATCTACGGAACCGGCCTTCAGGTCGATGGCATTAATGGCAGTACCGGAAAGCTTTGGACCATAAAGGCTCAGGACACTTGATGTGATGGAAAGAAGGACAGCCACCACGATCAGCATCCGCTGCCGTCCCAAGTATTTCCAAAGCCGCATTAACAGAACGCCGCGGGGCAGGTGAGTAGTGCGGTCACGCATATTTACTGCGTGCCGTTCTCCAATCAGGTTGGGATTTTTCATACCTACACCTCCTCTGCGCCCATTTGGGTATGCGCGATAATGCGGTATTCCTCGCAGGTTTCGATCAGATCGTTATGTGATCCACATCCAATGACCTGACCGTCAGAGAGTACAAGGATCAGATCTGCGTGACGCAAGGAGCTGACACGCTGCGCAACAAGAACCGTTGTGGTATTTCTGTAATTTTCCCGAAGTGCCTTGCGAAGCAATGCATCTGTCTGATAGTCCAGTGCAGAAGATGCGTCGTCCAACACAAGAATCTCCGGATCACCGGCCAGTGCACGGGCGATCAGCAATCGCTGCTTTTGACCACCGGACAGGTTGTTGCCCCGAACTGCAACAGCAGATGCAAGTCCGGCTTCCTTTTCTGCCAGAATGCTTTCTGCCTGAGCATGGTGCGCCGCCAATGTAAGTTTTTCCTCGCTAATGTCACGGAAAAAGCGGATATTGTGCGCGATATCGCCCTCGGCAACAAAGTCATTCTGAAAAACGATGCCGAATTTTTTTGCGAGTACTTCAGAGGGAATGGTGCGAATATCCTGACCGTTTATCAGAATTTGTCCCTCATCCACATCGTAAAGCCGCATCAGAAGATTAAGAATTGTACTTTTTCCGGAGCCAGTAGAGCCTAAAATGCCCAAAGTCTGACCTTTTTCCAGACGAAAACTAAGACCGGTGAGATTGTTGCCCCGTCCGGTATAGGAAAAGGTAACATTCCGGAATTCAATATGCGCAGGGGAATCATCGTTGAGCCCAGCTTCCTGTAAGGTCTGATCTTCCGGCAACGCAAGCACATCAGCCACACGACGGGCACTGGCTTCTGCCTTGGACCACATTACAAAAATTCGGGTGGCACCCATCATTGCATTGAGAATCAAAGTGAAATATTGCAGAAAGGCAACAATTACAGAAGGCTCAGTGTTGCCGCTTCTGACTCGGATCGCGCCCAGTAATACCACGATCGTCAAACCAAGATTCAGAACAAGGGAAGAAGCGGGCATTGTGATTGCAGTGATCGTTCCCGCCTTTTCACCTACATCATTAAGTTCGGAATTGATTTCATTAAAGCGTGCTTTTTCGTGATCTGTTTTACTAAGTGCCTTAATAACGCGAACACCGGTGATGTTTTCCTGAACAGTACGGACTACACGGTCAAGTATGGTCTGTTGTTTCGTGTACAAGGGGATGCTGTGTTTTGTAACAAAGTAAGTGATCAGAGCGATAATAGGAAGCAACGCAATGGGGATCAGTGCAAGCCCGGCATCAATAATCAGCATCATTGCAATGCCGCCCACTAAAAGAATGGGAGCGCGAACACCTATTCGCTGCACTCTTGCGAGGATTTGATTGATATTGTATGTATCACTTGTAAGACGGGATTCTGCGGATGAGACTGTCACAAAGTCCATTTGTCTTGCAGAAAGATGCATAGTTTTCTTGAAAAGGTCGTGACGGATAGATTTTGTGATCTTGCCGGCTGATATAGAACTCATTCTATTGGATAGAACATTAAGGCTGAGTCCTAAGATGGCACACAAGGCCATAAGACCGCCGTACAAATAGATTTTAGAAGTATCACCTGACTGTGCACCTATGGAGAGAATAGACTCCATCAGATAGGGGATGATCAGGTCTGCCATAGATGCAGCTACTTTTATCAGGAGTGTAAGAATGATGTAACCGGTAAACGGTCTGATGTATGGGTATATCTTTCTCACAGACAATTCCTCCTTTCACCATTTTTTCAGCAGGTTCAAATTTGGATTATTATATCAAATGCAAAAGTTACTGTAAAGTATTTCGCAGTCAAAATGTTAAAAGCTGCCTAAAGTCTTTCACTTTTAAGCAGCTTTTTCTTTTACAATAAAATACCCTCCGGTTATAAACCGGAGGGATTGCTTTTAATGATGATGGTGATGCGCGGGAGCCTTACAATAATCGATTTTGCATTGCGTTTGTGCACAATGCTCATTTTCTGACTCCAATTCGAGGGTTATATGACCGATTCCGTGTTCTTCCAGTTCTTCACGAACCGCTTTCTTGATCGCCTGGTGGTCGGCATTTGTTACAATGTGCATAGTAGCAAAATTATTTCTGCCGTCCAAGCTCCAGATGTGTATATGATGAACATCTATAATTCCATCGATGTGCATTATATGTCTTCGAACATCTTCTGCGCAGACACTGCGGGGTGTTTTCTCAAGGAACACATCAAGGATTTCCTTTAGATTCTTCAACGCATTGATAAAGATAAACACCGCAACACCGATAGACATAATCGGATCGATCAGCGTAAGACCGGTAAGTCGCATTACAACAGCGCCAATCAGGACAATCAGCCAGCCAAATACATCCTCCAGCATATGTAAATTTACTGCTTTTTGATTAAGTGATTCGCCGTCCAGGGTGAAGTATGCTGCAGCAAGATTGACAAAAAATCCCACGATCGCAAAAACGATCATACCATTGTAATTTATCTGGGAGGGGGCGATGATCCGCAAAATCGCGTTATAGACTACTAATGTAGAGCCAAACAGTAGAACCAATGTGGTTATTGCACCGCCGATTACAGAATATCTTCCGTATCCGTAAGTATATGTAGCATCCGGTTGATGCTTACTTTTCTTTTCAAGCCAATAAGAGATTCCAATGCTAATTGCATCGCCGATGTCGTGGACTGCATCCGAAATAATGGCAATACTCCCAGTGAAAACGCCGCCGAAAAATTCAAACACAGAAAAGAAAAGGTTTAATAAAAATGCGATCAGGATATTCTTCTCAGTCTTCATACAACCCTCCAATTGACATCGTTGATAATTTAACATATAATAAATTCAATACCGAACACTATGTGCGAAAACATTATATCAAAACATACGGTCATTTCAACATACGCATTTACTTAGCGGTTCGTTACTGAACAAATCGGGAAAATTGTACGGAGGACAGGATGGATAGACGCCAAAGAAAAACACGGGAAGCAATTTTCAGGGCATTTACACAGCTCTTGGCTGAAAAAGATTTCAATCAAATAACAGTGGGAGAGATCATCGATCTGGCAGATGTGGGGCGGGCAACATTTTATGCGCATTTTGAAACAAAGGATTATCTGCTCAAGGATTTTTGTGAGGAGTTATTCTGCCACATATTTGACACAGAGAATAACAACGAAAACGAACACAGTCACATATTCCGTTGTGACGGCTCAGAATCTGCTTTTGTACACTTATTCTCTCATTTGCAAAAAAATGATAATAATATACTTGCGTTGTTATCGTCGCAGAACAATGACTTGTTCTTGAAATATTTCAGAAATAATCTTGTAAAACTTGTAGAAAATCAGTACACTATATTTGCTCACAAGAAGGCAAATAACATTCCGGAGTCCTTTTGGAAAAATCACATTGTAGCTACGCTTGTGGAAACACTTAAATGGTGGATCGAAAACGGAATGAAGGAAAGTCCGGAAACCATTACGGAGTACTTCTTCAAGGTCGTATAATTAAGGATCGGCTCGCAAGCTTCGCCGGCAACGCTCATTCGCGTTGCATTTAGATTATTCGAATCCCTTTTTGACACTCTTACCATAAAGAAAAGGACTGCTGATGCAGTCCTTTTCTTTATGGTCGGAGTGTCGGGATTCGAACCCGAGGCCTCTTGGACCCGAACCAAGCGCGATACCAAACTTCGCCACACCCCGTTAACTTTGACATTATATTGAAAAAACAAACAGTTGTCAAGTCCTGAACTGCTTTTTCCGACCTGCATTTTTTCTATGCCTGTCCATATACTTTCTCAGGAGGGATCTTAATGAGTTACAGTGTAGAATACAGCCCGGAAAAGAAGAGAATATACCCGACATCGTTGTCACGAAAACCTAAATGGATACTCGTAATACTTGCGGTTATGATCGCGTTGTTTGCATTACAAAAAACAGATAAAGATCAAATACTTAAGTCCTGGCTGTTACCCGGCAATCCAGATGTCACTGCAGCTGCATTTACATCAATGGTGGATGATATCCGGGAAGGGGAGTCGGTTCGAGATGCAGTTACAGCATTTTGCCTGGAGATAATCAATAATGCTTAAATCGCATAAAAAAATCTGCATTTCTGTAAAGACGGAGTATTATTTTATTGCAGCGCTGGCTCTGCTGCAGATTCCTTTTAAGTGGATTGTTGCGTGGTTTTTTGCTTCCGTATTCCACGAATTATGTCATTTTACTGGACTAAGGCTTTGCGGCTGCAGAGTATTTCGGATTTTGGTCGGTGTAAACGGTACGCTAATGGATACAGATTTGTGTGATGACACAAAAGAAATCTTGAGCGCACTTTCAGGGCCAGTTGGCAGCTTTGCACTGATTTTTGCTGGTTCTTGGTTTCCGAGACTCGCTGTATGCGGTCTTTTCCAATGTGCATATAATCTTATTCCCATATATCCGCTTGACGGCGGCCGAGCATTCCGCAGCTGTCTTCATAAGTTGTTTTCTGAGAAAACGAGTCGACAAATTGAAATCTGGGTCGAAAACAGTGTGCTTATTCTTTTTCTGTTGCTGGGGATGTATTGCGTACTTTGCTTGAAGCTTGGTTTGATCCCTTTGCTTTTTGCAGGAATTTTGATTATAAAGAATAAGTGGGGAAAATGTACTTGCAAAGAACAGCCTTTGGGAGTAAAATAGTTTTACCAAAATGGAAGAGGTACGGCTATGACCGAATTACTGCAAAGAGTTCTCCCAACTGTACAAAAACCTGCCCGTTATACGGGCGGTGAATATAACGAAATCAAGAAAAATCCGGATCAGGTTCGCATTCAGGTTGCTTTTTGCTTCCCTGATACATACGAGATCGGTATGTCCAATGTTGGTATGCGGATCTTGTATGGCGTAATGAACGAAATGGATGGTGTTTGGTGCGAGCGGGTGTTTGCTCCCTGGGGCGATATGGAGAATGCTATGCGAACGCATAACATTCCACTGTGGGCATTGGAAAGTCAGACGCCGGTTAAGGACTTTGATATGATCGCCTTTACCATCGGTTATGAAATGAGCTATACCAACATACTCAATATGTTGAACCTGGCTGGAGTACCCATTCACTCAAATGAACGAAAAGGTCTTAAGAACATTGTGTTTGCCGGTGGCGTCTGTGCGTTCAATCCTGAGCCGCTTGCGGACTTTGTGGACTTTTTTGCACTGGGAGAAGGGGAAGAGATTACTCCTGAAATTCTCAGCTTATATGATAAAGCAAAGGCAGAGGACTGGAACAAGGATAAGTTTCTTGCAGAGGTATCCAAGATCCCCGGCATCTATGTTCCGTCTTTCTATGAGCATACCTATAACAGCGACGGAACACTCGCACAGATTCTACCCAAAAACGGAGCGCCGGAAACTGTGCAAAAACGCATCGTTGAAGATTTGAATACAGCTTATTTTCCCACAAAGATGATCGTATCTTCCACAGAGATCGTCCACGATCGGGCAAATCTGGAGGTGTTCCGGGGCTGCATCCGTGGTTGCCGGTTCTGCCAGGCTGGCTTTTCCTGCCGTCCTGTCCGGAAGAAAAGTGCAGAGGTTTTATACAAACAGGCGGTTGAAACCCTTCGTAGCTCAGGTCATAATGAGATCACACTGTCTAGCCTGTCCACATCCGATTATCGGGAATTGAAGGAACTGACCGATGAACTGATACCCTATTGCCGTGCAAACCGGATCAATTTGTCCGTTCCGTCATTGCGCGCTGACAACTTCTCCCGGGAGCTGATGGAAAAGCTTCAGACACTTCGGAAAAGCGGACTGACCTTTGCACCGGAAGCAGGAACACAGCGACTGCGGGACGCTATCAATAAGAATCTTACGGAGCATGAGATCCTAACCACTTGCCAAAATGCATTTTCCGGCGGCTGGAATAATGTGAAGCTCTACTTTATGCTGGGACTTCCTACGGAAACGGATGAGGATGTTTTAGGTATTGCTGAGCTCGTGTATAAAGTTATTCAGACCTGGAAGGAACACGCCTCCAATAAAAAACGGGGCTTGCGTGTTCACGTCGCTACGGCATATTTTGTACCAAAGCCACATACGCCTTTCCAGTGGGAAAAGCAGATCACGCCGGATGAATATATGCGCCGTTGCAAACTGTTGAAAAGCCATTTTTATTCTAAATCAATTGAATTTAATTATCACGAGCCGGATCTAAGCCGACTGGAAGCGGTTATGGCCCGTGGCGACCGTCGGCTTGGGCCTGTAATCGAAGAAGCTGTCCAGCGCGGTGCAAGACTTGACGGCTGGGACGAGTACTTTAATTATAACATCTGGCTGGATGCATTTAACACATGTGGAATAGATCCGGATTTCTATACCGTCAGAGGTTATGAAGAAGATGAGGTTTTGCCGTGGGATACCATTGATGTGGGTATCTCAAAACGGTATTTACAGTGTGAACGAAGCAGAGCATATGCGGAAACAATAACACTGGACTGCCGTCACGGCTGCAGTGGCTGCGGTGCAAACAGCCTGCTTAAGGAGGTGGCCTGCGATGCCTAGATTGCTATTTGAGAAAACCGGTAATGCAGTCTGGATCTCCCATCTGGATCTTATGCGCGTGTTTCAGCGCTCGTTTAAGCGGGCAGGACTTCCATTGACCCACACCCAAGGCTTTAATCCCAGACCGTCGGTTTCAATTGCTTTGCCGTTGTCTGTTGGCACACAGAGCCACTGTGAGCTTCTGGACTTCGATCTTGACGGTGAAAGTATTACCTGTGATGATATTTGCGGCCGGCTAAACAGTTCCCTTATAGAAGGTGTGCGGGTTTTGCAGGTATATGAAGGCGGAAGGAAGCTCCGGGATCTGGCACTGATGGAATGTACCGTCACATTGGAATATGATAGTATTCTAGAGGACAGGGCAGGGGAACAGGTTGAAAAGCTGTTTGCAACTAAGCATCTGATTGTGCCGAAAAAGACGAAAAACGGTGTGCAGGATCAGGACATCATTCCTATGATCCGGAATTTGTCCGTAAATCAGATTTCTCAAAATCAGTTGGAGATCAATGCATTGATCTGCTGCCAGAATCCAACACTTAATCCAATGCAAATGGTTTCGGCAATTGAATTGTATTTACCCCGGATGAAACCGGATCATAGCCGGTGCTGCCGGCAGGAGCTGTTTGACAGTAATGAAGAAGTTTTTCGATAAGGAGACAATTATGGAGAATATGATCGAACTGGAAGAATGTCCCTGCTGCCGTGGCGCAGGTATGATCGCCCATGAGGGTGGCTGGAATGTGCAGGTGGTATGCGTTGATTGCGGAAGCTGCACAGCCTACGTGGAGTATGAAACAGAGGTTGAAAAGCTGGAAGCAGAACGGACCGTTGCCCGCCTCTGGAACTTGGGAAAAGTGGTCAAATCCAATCCCGGTGAATAATTTTTAGAAAAATTGAAAAAAATGCTTGCATTTTCTGTCAGGGTGTGCTAATATACTCAGGCGTTCAGAAACGCAAGCATATATCCGGGTGTGGCGAAGTTTGGTATCGCGCTTGAATGGGGTTCAAGAGGCCTCGAGTTCGAATCTCGACACTCGGACCAATAAAAAAGACCGTCCAGAAGGACGGTCTTTTTTATTGGTCCGAATAAGTGGTGAGATTCGAATAATCTAAATGCAACGCGGCCGAGCGTTGCCGCCGACGGCTGGACGGAGGCAAACCTTTATTTTCTGTTTGCAACTGTGCAAACAGAAAATGCAAACGAATCTCGACACTCGGACCAAAAGTAGAAAAGTGCATTGATTCTTTTCTTGGTTAAGCAGAGTACATTTTCTTTCACAAACATACGAAAGAAAATGCAAACGAATCTCGACACTCGGCATATATCCTATTAAAAAGCCGAAAATATTTCAAAAAAGTACTTGATTTCCTGAAATTACCGTGTTATAATAGCTCGGTCTGAAAACAAGGTGAGTCCTCTGCGGTGCCGGGAACCATATCGCCGGGTCGATCATCGTATGAACGCCTAATACTAAGGAGGACAAAGATATGGATTTGGTAAAGGCACTGTCCAGCCAGTATATGAAGGAAGAGCTGCCCGAAATGCGGGTTGGCGACACCGTTCGTGTGCATGTGCGGATCAAGGAAGGCTCCCGTGAGCGTATTCAGGTGTTTGAAGGCACTATCATCGCTCGCAAGCACGGCGGCATTGGTGAGACCATCACCGTTCGCCGCATCAGCTACGGTGTAGGCTGTGAAAAGGTTTTCCCTGTTCACTCTCCCCGTATTGCCAATGTTGAGACTGTTCGTAAGGGTAAGGTTCGCCGTGCGAAGCTGTACTACCTGCGTGGTCGTTTTGGCAAGGCTACTAAGATCAAGGAAAAGGTCTAACTCAAAATTCAATAAAAAAAGAGGGGAAACCCTCTTTTTTTATTTGCCAAAATCGTGTATAATGATAAAAATAGGTTTAAAGGCATTACCGCTTATCTGGAGGTAATTTATGAAACACGGCAAATTTGAATTTTCTAAAGTTTATAAGCCCCTATATACAAATGATGCAGAACAGGAAAAGCGGGAGAAGGTATCAAGCCCGGCAAAGAATCTGCTGGATTATCTTCACGACTTTGTTACGCTCCTTTCCGGTGTTCTTCTGGTGCTGTTGCTTTTACTGCGGGTTGTGGTCGTTTCCGGCCCGTCTATGAAGAATACACTGATTGATGGGGATTACATTGTGCTGCTGAGCAATGTGTTCTATTCGGAGCCCGCAAGGGGAGATGTTGTTGTTGCCAGCAAGGATTCCTTTAAAAATGGAGAGCCGATCATCAAGCGGATCATTGCCACTGAGGGACAAGAGGTAGACATTGATTTTAATGCCGGTATTGTTTATGTTGATGGCGAGGCGTTGGATGAACCCTACACCCTTACGGACACCAATCTCCAAGAGGGCATAGAATTTCCCGTGACTGTGGAAAAAGGCTGTGTGTTCGTGATGGGAGATAACCGCAATGAATCTAAGGACAGCCGCAATCCGGAAATTGGTCAGATCGACTGCCGTGAAATTGTGGGCAAAGCGGTATTTCTCCTTTTTCCCGGCGAGAATAAGGAAACAGAAAAGCGTGACTTTAACAGAATCGGAGTGCTTTTTTAATGGATGAAAAGACAATGAATATCCAATGGTATCCCGGTCATATGACAAAAACCCGCCGTCAGATCGAAGCCGACCTGAAGCAAGTGGATGCTGTTTGCGAGATCGTGGATGCCAGAATCCCTGTTTCCAGCCGAAATCCGGATATCGATGCCATTTGCGGCAATAAACCGCGGATCATCATTCTAAACCGGATGGATCTTGCCGATCCGGATGCTACGAAGCGCTGGATGGCATATTTCCGCGGAAAAGGTATGGCAGCTGTTGCTACCGACTGTAAAAGCAGAAAGGGAATTTCAGACTTCCAGCCTGCGGTCCGCTCAGTATTGAAGGAGAAAATTCAGCGCAATCGGGAACGGGGAATGAATAAACCCTTGCGGGTTATGATCGTAGGTATTCCCAATGTGGGAAAATCCACACTCATCAATCAAATCTCCGGTCGCAAGGGCGCAAAGGCGGAGAACCGTCCCGGCGTTACCCGGGGAAAACAATGGGTAACCGTGGATAATAGCCTTCTTCTTTTGGATACCCCCGGTATTCTGTGGCCGAAATTTGAAGACCCTGAGGTCGGTATGATGCTTGCATACACCGGTGCAGTCAAAGAGGGCGTGATCGATCTGGAGGAGCTGGCTTGCCGGCTAATGGAATTGCTTTGGAAGTACTATCCGGAAACCGTTCGTCAGCGCTATAAAGTAGAGATGCCGGAAGATACCCCTGGCTATGAGCTTTTAGAAGAAGCCGGACGGAAAAGAGGTTTTCTGCTTGCTCGGGGTGAGATCAATACAGAGCGAATGGCAAAGGTTTTAATGGATGAATACCGCGCCGGCAAGCTTGGCAGACTCACATTGGAAGAACCGGAGGATGCACAATGAGCGAACATAACTTATGGCTGTTTGAAGAAAAATATTATGAGCAAGGATTGAAGCTTGTTTGCGGTGTAGATGAGGCTGGTCGCGGTCCTCTTGCCGGCCCTGTCTGTGCTGCTGCAGTGATCCTTCCGGCATATATTGATATCCCCGGACTTGATGACAGCAAGAAACTGTCCGATAAGCGCCGCAGGGAACTGTTCCCTATTATTAAGGAGCGGGCTGTCGCTTATGGCATCGGCTTTGCAGATTGCCGGGAAATCGATGAGATCAATATTCTGCAGGCAACCTTTCTGGCTATGGAGCGTGCAATTGATTCGTTAGAAGTAAGACCTGAAGTGGCGCTGATCGACGGCAACCGTCAAAAGGACTTCTGTTTAACTGCCGAGACAGTTGTTCACGGCGACAGCTTAAGTGCAAGCATTGCAGCTGCATCGATTCTTGCGAAGGTAACAAGAGATGATGTGATGCTGGAAATGGCAAAGGAATATCCCCAGTACGGCTTTGAGATACATAAAGGCTACGGAACAAAAGCCCACTATGCCGCGTTGGCAGAATTTGGTCCTTGCCCGATCCACCGTATGACTTTTCTTAAGAAATTATATGGGACGAAATAACTTAGCCGGCGCTTGGGGTGAGGCACAAGCTGCCGCATATTTACAAAAAAAGCATTATAAGATCGTTACTGCAAACTATCGCTGCCGCTACGGTGAAATTGATCTGATTGTTGCAAATCGCAAATATTTGGTGTTTGTGGAGGTCAAGCTGCGAAAAAATGACCGCTTTGCAAATGCCTATGAGTTTGTGGATCACTATAAACAAGAGCGCTTGCGCACCACCGCAGCACTGTATCTGTCACAAAATCCCACATCCCTGCAGCCGAGGTTTGATGTGATCGAGGTTTATGCTCCGGAAGGGACTGCTACGACTATGCCGAAATTTCATCATATGGAGGGCGCTTTTGAATGAAATTTCCTGTTTTCGATCTCCATTGCGATACTGCACTTTCGCTATTGGGAAAAAGCCTGCGGGATTGCGGAAATTTGGAACAAAACGAACTGCATATCGACCTGAAGCGGGCAGGTGAACTGGCTGCATACGCACAGTGCTTTGCTTGCTTCACTTCTCCGGATGCTGGATACAATATTAAGCCGGAGGAATTGTTTGAACGGGAAATGGTGGCCGTTCTTCGGGAGGTTGAAGCCCATAATGACAAAATTTCCCTTGCCTATGGAGCTGAAGACATTGCCGGAAATTATGCCGGCGGAAAAATGTCCGCTGTTTTAACGATTGAAGGTCCGGCAGGTTTTGGCTACGATCCTGCGCTTCTGGAGGACCTTTATAAGATTGGTTTTAGAATTACTACCTTGGGATGGAACGAAAAAAATGTGCTGACCGGTTCACACAAGACCGGCGGTGGTCTTACAGAACTGGGTAGGGAATATGTGAAAGAGGCGCAGCGGCTTGGTATGCTGGTGGATGTGAGTCATATCAGCGACGAAGGCTTCTGGGATATTATGGAGATTACAAGCGGTCCTGTGATCGCATCCCATTCCAACAGCCGTTCTGTATGGAATGTTAGCCGTAACCTGACGGATGATATGTTCCGGGCAATTTGCCAAACAGGCGGCGTTGCCGGCATAAATTTGTATGCAGATTTTCTCGGGGAGAATCCTACACTGAACACGGTTTGCAACCATATTTTACACTTTATGGAACTGGATAACAGTGCCTCTCATATCGCACTGGGTGGAGACCTTGACGGTTGCGATAAACTGCCGGCAGACTTTACCGGCATTCAGGATTATAACAAATTAGCAGATGTACTGCTTGCGCAAGGACTTGACGGCGATACTGTACATAAGATTTTTTGGGATAACGCTATGGGAGTGATGAAATTATGCTGTATGTAAGCACGAAGAATAAAACAGATTCTTTTACCGCCTACAGAGTTTTACACGAGGATAAAACGCCGGATGGAGGCTTGTTTGCACCCTTCCATTTGCCGGTTTATGCCGCAGAAGAAATTGAGCAGCTCAAAGAGCTGTGTTTTTCTGAAACGGTAGCAAAGATATTAAATCTTTTCTTCTCCCGGCGCTTAAATAGCTGGGATGTTGAGTTCTCTATTGGTAGATATCCCTTTAGAATGGAAACCATTGGTCAGAGAGTTTTGGTTGCAGAGCTTTGGCACAATAATCGATCTGATTATGATTATATTGTTACAAGCTTATACAGAAAGCTTACCGATACTCCTTGTGATGCTGTTCCGCAGTGGGTTCGCATTGCTATTGAGATCGCGGTGCTTTTTGGACTTTACAGCGAATTGCTGCGTAATGGAATTGAACGTGTGGATATCGCTGTGACGGATGATGTGCTTCACTATCCCATTGCTGCCTGGTATGCAAAAAAAATGGGGCTTCCTGTTGAAATTATCCTCTGTGGATGCTCGGAAAACAGCGGTATTTGGGACTTTTTGCGCAGAGGAGAGGCTTCTGCAACTGTTTCTGAGCAGATAGAGCAGTTCCTTTATGAGATTTTCGGGGTAGATGAAGTGGTCAGATTTGCAACTGACCGTGAAGCCGGTCGTATTTACCGCCTCGGGGAAACGCAAACCGGGATTTTATGCCAGGGGATTTATCCGACGGTTATTGGTCCTGAGAGAATTCCTGCTGTTGCGGCAAGTATTCAGCGAACCTGCGGATATACAGCAGATCCTTTAACGGCAGCTGCCTACGGTGCCGTTCAGGATTATAGAGCTGCAACCGGAGAAAATCGCGCAACACTGATCCTTTCCCGGTGCAATTCCAAGGAGTGATCGTCAATGGCTTTGTATGCGATCGGTGATCTGCACCTGTGCCTGGGAGCACCAAAGCCTATGGACGTTTTCGGCGGTGCTTGGGTTGGATATATGGAAAAGCTGAAAGCCGGAATGTCTGTGATCGGTCCGGAGGATACAACTGTGCTTTTAGGTGACCTTTCCTGGGCGCTGGACCTTTCCGGGGCAAGGGATGACTTTTCCTGGATCGATCTGATTCCCGGACGGAAGATCATTCTGAAAGGCAATCACGATTACTGGTGGAGTACGGCAACCAAATTCTATAATTTTTGTAATCAGCACGGGTTTTCCAATCAGTTTATTTTGAACAATAATCATTATGAATACAACGGATGGGCAATCTGCGGCACAAGAGGTTGGTTCTTTGAAGAGGAGAAAAGTGGCAGCCATGATGAGAAGGTCTTTCATCGTGAGTTAACGCGGCTTGAGGCATCTCTGCAGTCTGTAGGCGATCTACCAAAGATCGTATTTCTTCATTATCCACCTCTCTATAAAGGCTATAAATGCGAGGAAATCATAGCACTTTTGGGCAAATACGATGTTCGCCGCTGTTTCTACGGACATCTTCACGGAGCAAGTCACGGACTGGCAATGGAAGGCCTTTGGGACGGTATCGAATATAGATTGGTATCCGCTGATAGGCTGAATTTTCAGCCATTGCAGATTATTTTATAATTTTTTAAGAAAAGTGTGGACATTTGCTACATTTTTTGTTAGAATAATTCGGATGTAATTTAGAATTGAAAGACTGTCAAAGGCGGTCTGAAATGGGAGGACATAAAAATGAATGTAAAGAACATCGAAAGAAACGGCAATCAGGCTACGATCGTTGTAGAGATCGACAAGGAATTGATGGAATCCGGTGTCCAGAAGGCATACCTGAAGGCACGGAAGAACATTATGATTCCCGGCTTCCGTAAGGGCAAGGCTCCCCGGAAGATGATCGAGGCTATGTATGGCGCACACGTTTTCTATGAAGACGGTCTGGAGGAGATCTTCCCCGAGGTCTATGAATTTGCTGTTATTAAGCAGGCTGTGAAGGCTGTTGGCCGTCCCAGCCTGACTGATATGCAGATCAGCGACGATGGCATCGTCACCCTGACTCTGACTACCGATGTATACCCTGAGGTCACTCTGGGCGACTACAAGGGTCTGGAAATTGAGAAGGCTGAGGCTGCTGTTACCGATGAGCAGGTTCAGGCTGAGCTGGACCGTATGGCACAGAATGTGGCTTCTACTGAGACAGTTGAGCGTGCTGCTGAGATGGGCGACACCGCTAACATCGACTTTGAAGGCTTTGACAATGGCGTTCCCTTTAACGGCGGCAAGGGCGAAGCTTTCGACCTGAAGCTGGGCTCCGGTTCTTTCGTTCCCGGCTTTGAGGAGCAGGGTGTGGGTATGTCCGCCGGCGAGGAGAAGGATATCGACATCACGTTCCCCGAGGATTACCACGCAGAGCTGGCTGGCAAGGCAGTCGTGTTCCACGTGAAGGTCAATAAGGTCACTGCTACCAACGTTCCTGCACAGGACGATGAGTTGGCTAAGGATGTATCCGATTTCGAGACTCTGGACGAGCTGAAGGCTGACATCCGCGCAAAGGCTCTGGAAAGCGCTCAGAAGCAGATCGATTCCGCTTTCGAGCAGGCTTGCGTTGACAAGGCTTCCGAGAATGCAACTGTTGAAATGCCCAATGGTCTGATTGAGCAGGAGCTGGACAATCAGATGGAGCGTTTTGCTTATCAGCTGCAGATGAGTGGCTACTCTGTTGAGCAGTATGCCAAGATGATGGGCGGCGACCTGAGCTCTATGCGTAACGCATTCCGTCCTGCTGCTGAGAAGCAAGCTAAGGCAAATGTTACTTTGGCTAAAATCGTTGAGGTCGAAGGAATTGTTATCTCCGACGAGGACATCAACGCTGAGTACGAGTCTATGGCTAAGCAGTACGAGCTGGAGGTTGAGAAGGTCAAGGAAATGGTTCCCGTTGAGGAGATCAAGACCAGCCTGGAGACCCGTAAGGCTGTTGCCGTGATCGTTGACTCCGCTGTTGCAGTGGCCCCCAAGGCAGACAAGGAATAATTTGCCTTGTAAATGGTTAGAATGTTTCAAACCCTGAAAGGAGACATCACCATATGAGTTTTATCCCTTATGTAGTCGAGCAGACCAGCCGCGGTGAGCGCAGCTATGATATTTTCTCCCGTTTGCTCAATGACAGAATTATATTCCTGTCCGAAGAAGTCAACGACACCACTGCCAGCCTGATCGTGGCACAGATGCTGTATCTGGAGGCACAGGACCCGGACAAGGATATTCAGTTTTATATCAACAGCCCCGGTGGCAGTGTAACTGCCGGTATGGCAATTTATGATACGATGCAGTACATTAAGTGCGATGTGGCCACCATTTGTGTTGGTATGGCTGCATCTATGGGTGCATTCCTGCTGGCTGCCGGTACTAAGGGTAAGCGGATGGCTCTGCCCAATGCAGAGATTATGATCCATCAGCCCTCTGCCGGTACGCAGGGCCAGATCACCGATATGGCGATCCACCTGAAGCGACTGGAAAGCATCAAGAAGCGTATGAATACGATTCTTGCGCAAAATACCGGTAAGTCTGTTGAGGAAATTACGGATGCGTGTGAGCGCGATAACTTTATGACATCTCAGGAAGCACTTGCCTACGGTCTTGTGGACAGGGTTCTTGAGCGTCACTAATTAACCCTGAAAGGCGGTACCTGCATAATGTCTAATAAAGACGAGCAGATTCTGAGCTGTTCCTTTTGCGGAAAGCGGGAGACACAGGTCCGGTTGATCGCCGGTCCCGGTGTTTATATCTGCAACGAATGTGTGCAGGCCTGCTGCGATCTGCTGGAGGCAGACGAAGAAAGCCACGGTATGCCAGATCATCTGCCTGTACCGGCTGAAATGAAGGCATATCTGGATAACTATATTATCGGCCAGGATGACGCGAAAATGGCGCTCAGCGTGGCAGTGTACAATCACTATAAGCGTATTTATCTCTCTGCACAGAGCGATGTGGAGCTTCAGAAAAGCAATATCCTGCTGATCGGGCCTACCGGTTCGGGCAAAACACTCTTTGCACAAACCCTGGCTAAGGTTTTGGATGTTCCTTTTGCCATTGCCGATGCAACTACCTTGACGGAAGCTGGCTATGTTGGCGACGATGTGGAAAATATTCTGGTTCGTCTTTTGCAGGCTGCTGACTTCGATGTGGAGCGGGCAGAGCGGGGAATTATCTACATTGACGAGATGGATAAGATCGCCCGGAAGAGTGAAAACACATCCATTACCAGAGATGTTTCCGGTGAAGGCGTCCAGCAGGCACTCCTGAAAATTCTGGAGGGAACTGTTTCCAATGTCCCGCCTCAGGGTGGACGGAAGCATCCCCAGCAGGAAACTATTCCTGTGGATACCAGCAACATCCTCTTTATCTGCGGCGGTGCGTTCGACGGACTTGACAAGATCATCGAGGCAAGAACCGACAAATCGGCGATTGGCTTTGATGCACCTGTTGAAAGCAAGAAGCACCGGGATATCGGCAAGCTGTTTGCCCAGGTCCAGCCGCACGATCTGCTGAAATTCGGTATTATTCCGGAGCTTGTGGGCCGTATGCCTGTGATCACCAGCCTGCAGGATCTGAAAAAAGAGGATCTGATCCGGATTCTCACAGAGCCGAAGAATGCACTGACTAAGCAGTATGAGGCACTTCTGGGAATGGATAATGTTGTGCTTGAATTCGAGCCGGCAGCATTGGAAGCGGTTGCTGAAAAGGCGATCGAACGCCAGATCGGCGCTCGAGGACTGCGCGCTGTTATGGAAGAGATCATGCTGAAGATTATGTTTATGATCCCCTCCGATCTGTCCATACAGAAGGTCATTATTACCCCTGCGTGTGTTTCCGGCGGTGAGCCGAAGATCATTCGAAATTCTAAAAAGCTTCGTCCGAAATTGGGCGAACATACGCAATACTAATTGGAGGGGGTAGGCAACTACCCCCTTTTTTATTCTCAGAAAGGAGAATACTATGAGCCAACAAGAAACAATGGCGCTTATGCCGGTTCTTGCGCTGCGGGGATTAGCTGTTTTTCCGGAGCAGACCATTCATTTTGATATTGGTCGAATGAAGTCTGCAATGGCGATTGAAGAAGCGATGAAGCACGATGGCGTTCTTTTCCTTGTGCCCCAGAAAAATATAATGGATGATGATCCCGGTCTATCCGGACTTTATTCCGTTGGTACTGTGGTAAAAGTGAAGCAGGTCCTCAAATCCCAGGCAGACAACCTGCGGGTTTTGGTAACGGGACTGTACCGGGCTAAAATCACGGAACTGATTCGGTTTGAGCCGTTTTTATCCGGAAACATTGAGGCAGTGACAGAAACTGCCGTTGCGAACGATCTGCGTTCCAGAGCCCTTCGCAGAGAAGCGAATAATCTCTATGCTTCTTATCTGGACGTTATCGAGCAGCCGCCTCAGGGCGTACAGCTTCGAATGCTGTCCAGTGATAGCTGTGGTTTTATTGCTGACTCGATTGCGCAGCATTCCGGTATTGATTATAAGGAGAAAGCAAAGCTGCTGGCTATGCTCAATCCTGTTCGCAGGCTGGAATCCGTTCTGCATATGCTCCGTCAGGAAATTCAGGTGCTGCATCTGGAGAATGATATCCACGAGCGGACCAGAGCCCATATGGATCAGGAGCAGCGGGACTATTATCTGCGTGAGCAGATGAAGGCTATCCGCGAGGAGCTGGGTGAGTGGGACGACGATACTGAGATCAGCGAGTATGAGAAGAAGATCCTGCAGCTAAATCTTGCTCCGGATACAGAAAAGAAGGTACTGAAGGATCTTGACCGACTGAGAAAGCAGCCCTTCGGTTCTGCGGAAGCTTCCGTTCTGCGTGGCTATCTGGATACTATTCTGGAAATGCCGTGGAATGTTTATACAAAAGAAACTGTCAATGTGGAAAGTGCCAGAAAAATTCTGGATGCGGACCATTTTGGAATGGAAATGGTTAAGGGTCGTATTCTTGAGACGATTGCTGTACGCCAGATGGCACCCCAAATGCCGCCCCAGATCCTTTGCCTGGTAGGCCCTCCCGGTGTGGGTAAGACTTCTATTGCTTATTCCATTGCCCGTTGCCTGAACCGGAAAATGGCACGGATCTCCCTTGGCGGTGTCCACGATGAAGCGGATATTCGCGGTCATAGAAAGACCTATGTAGGCGCAATGCCCGGTCGTATCTTGTCTGCAGTCATTCAGGCAGGTAGCTGCAATCCGGTTCTGCTGCTGGACGAAGTGGACAAGCTGGGCAGAGATCACAGAGGTGACCCCAGTGCCGCACTTCTTGAGGTTTTAGACGGCGAACAGAACAAAACCTACCGGGATCACTATTTAGAGATTCCCTTTGATCTGAGCGATGTGATGTTCATCACCACAGCCAACACCACGGATACCATTCCCAGACCTCTATTAGACCGTATGGAAGTGATCGAGCTTGGTTCTTATACGGACGAAGAAAAGGTTATGATCGCAAAGGATCATTTGCTGCCGAAGCAGCGGAAAAAGCACGGTCTGAAGGGAACGCAGCTGCGTATCACTGACGACGGCTTCCGTGAGATCATTCGGTGCTATACCAGAGAATCCGGCGTCCGCAAGCTGGAGCAATCCATTGCAGAAATCTGCCGTAAAACAGATATCAAGCTTCTTTCTGACGATAAGCTGAAGCGGGTAAGCATCAATGGAGGCAATCTGGAAGAATTCCTCGGCGTTCGTAAATTCTTACCAGACCGTCTCCCCAGTAGTGACCGGATCGGTCTTGTGACCGGACTTGCCTGGACTTCCGTTGGCGGCGAAGTGCTGGAAGTGGAAGTCAATGTAATGGATGGAACAGGCAAGCTGGAGCTGACTGGTAACTTGGGCGATGTAATGAAGGAATCTGCCCAGGCGGCAATGAGTTATATCCGCGCCAATGCACAGCAATTAGGCATTGCTTCTGATTTCTATAAGACAAAGGATATTCACGTGCATTTCCCGGAGGGCGCTGTACCTAAGGACGGCCCGTCTGCCGGAATTACTGTCTGCACCGCAATCATTTCTGCGCTGACTTCTGTTTCTGTCCGCTCGGATGTGGCAATGACCGGTGAGATATCTATCCGCGGTCGTGTTCTGCCCATTGGTGGCTTAAAGGAAAAGACAATGGCAGCCTTGCGCCACGGGATCCGGACAGTCATTATCCCCAAGGATAATGAAAAGGATCTGGAGCAAATCGATCAGACTGTTAGAAATGCTCTGAATTTTATTACAGCCGAGTCTATTGAAACGGTTCTGCGTGCGGCGCTGAATACAAAGCCTGAGCCAATGCCCACCATTTTGCAGGATATTCCGGGAGAAATGAAGCAGAAGTCCCATAAATCAGTCATTCGTCAGTGAGGTGTCCTTATGAACCTTCATAATGTTGAATTTTTGATTTCTGCGGCTGCACCAAAGGATTTTCCTTCCAATCGGCTACCGGAAATTGCCTTTGCAGGCAAATCCAATGTGGGTAAATCTTCGGTGATCAACCGCCTGCTTCAGCGGAAAAACTTTGCCAGAGTAGGGGAGAAGCCTGGAAAAACCGTCCATGTTAATTACTTTACTGTTGACGGAAAGTGCTATTTTGTTGATCTGCCCGGCTACGGCTATGCACAGGTTTCCCAAAAGGAAAAGGACCGTTGGGCAAGGCTGATGGAGGACTACTTTGCGGCTGACCGGATCGATCTGGGCGTGCTGATCGTAGATGCCCGCCATGCACCCACCAATAATGACATCACAATGGCAAGATGGTTTCTTGAAAGTGATTGTCCCTTTGTGGTGGTGGCAAACAAGCTGGATAAGGTGAAAAAAAGCCA
>JAZQDL010000071.1:0-8699 GCA_045546835.1 Faecousia sp. | reverse complement strand
GGGACGCCGCCCTCGGCGTCCCGTCAGAAGATCCGACCTCGATGGGCGGATTTTCTGTAGTTTGTCAACATTTCTGGGGTTTAGGGGCATCGAACCCCCAAACCCCAGACGGGACGCCGAGGGCGGCGTCCCCTACGACCCGTCAAACAGAAAATTTGACAAACGGGGATTTGGGGCAAAGGATTTTTAAGTTTACAAAATTTTCAAGAAAAATATGCAAATAGTACTTGCTTTTTTTGCCCGGTTGGGGTATTATATAGCAAGGTTAGCACTCGGAAACGATGAGTGCTAATAAAGAAGTAGATTAAAGCAGCTGCGGCTGCGATCTGAATATGGAGGTAATGTTATGAAACTCAGACCCATGGCAGACAACATTCTGCTCAAAGCCACCGAGGCAGAGGAGACCACCTCTTCCGGCATCATTCTGGCTACCAGCAATAAGGAAAAGCCCGCAATTTACGAGGTTGTTTCCGCTGGCCCCGGCACCAAGGAAGTGGAAGTCACCGTTAAGGCAGGCGACAAGGTGATCGTCAGCAAGTTCTCCGGCAATGAGATCAAGCTGGACGGCCAGGATTATAAGTTCGTAAAGCAGGAAGATATCCTTGCTGTTGTCATCGACTGATTAGGAGGAAATTACTATGTCTAAAATGATTGTTTACGGCGAGGATGCTCGCAAGAAGCTGCAAGCCGGCATTGATAAGCTGGCAGATACCGTTAAGGTTACCCTGGGACCCAAGGGCCGCAATGTGGTGCTGGGCAAGAAGTTCGGCGCACCCCTGGTTACCAACGACGGCGTGACCATCGCCAAGGAAGTGGAGCTGGAGGATGCCTTTGAGAATATGGGCGCACAGCTGATCCGCGAGGTGGCTACCAAAACAAACGATGTTGCCGGCGACGGCACTACCACTGCTACCGTTTTGGCGCAGGCAATCACCCGTGAGGGTCTGAAGAACCTGTCCGCAGGCGCAAACCCCATGGTAATGCGCAAGGGCATTGAGAAGGCAGTGGAGGCTGCTGTGGAAGCGATCAAGGCAAACTCTGTACCTGTTAACGGCTCTGAGGACATTGCCCGTGTCGGCACGGTTTCCTCCGGTGACGAGGCTATCGGCGCACTGATTGCAGAAGCTATGGAGAAGGTGGGCACCGAGGGTGTCATCACTATCGAAGAGAGCAAGACTGCTGAGACCGGCCTGGAAGTGGTCGAGGGTATGCAGTTCGACCGGGGCTATATCTCCCCCTATATGGTCACCGATACCGACAAGATGGAGGCTGTTCTGGATGATGCCTACATTCTGATCACCGACAAGAAGATCTCTGCTATTCAGGAGATCCTGCCTGTTCTGGAGCCTGTTGTGAAGGCAGGCAAGAAGATGATGATCATTGCCGAGGATGTGGAAGGCGATGCACTGGCAACTTTGCTTGTCAACCGTCTGCGGGGCACCTTTAACTGCGTCTGCGTCAAGGCTCCCGGCTTTGGCGATCGCCGCAAGGAAATGCTGCAGGATATTGCCGTCCTCACCGGCGGTACTGTGATCTCCAGCCAGCTGAATATGGAGCTGACCGAGACCCAGCTTTCTGATCTGGGCCGTGCCCGTCAGGTGGTCATTACCAAGGATACCACCACCATCGTAGATGGTGCCGGCGATGCTGAGATGATCAAGGCTCGCGCACACCAGATCCGTTCTTCTATCGCTACCACCACTTCCGACTATGATCGTGAAAAGCTGCAGGAGCGCTTGGCTAAGCTGAGCGGCGGTGTTGCCGTCATCAAGGTGGGCGCACAGACTGAGGTTGCTATGAAGGAGCAGAAGCTCCGGGTTGAGGATGCTCTGAACGCTACTCGCGCTGCTGTGGAAGAAGGCATCGTTGCCGGCGGCGGTACTGCTCAGGTCAATGCCATCGCTGCGGTTGAAAAGCTGATCGCTAAGCTTTCCGGTGACGAAAAGACCGGCGCAAAGATCATTGCCCTGGCTCTGCAGGCTCCCATCCGTCAAATCGCCCAGAACGCAGGTGTGGATGGAAGCGTTGTCTATGAGAAGATCAAGAACTCCAAGAAGGTCGGCTTCGGCTACAACGCATATACTGAAGCCTATGTGGATATGGTTGCCGCCGGCATCGTTGACCCCACTAAGGTCACCCGTTCTTCTCTGGAAAATGCAGCATCCATCGCTGCTTGCGTGCTGACAACCGAATCTCTGGTTGCTGACAAGCCCGATCCCGCTGCTGACGCAGCTGCCGCTGCAGCTGCTGCCCAGGCAGGCGGAATGTACTAAGATAAAAAAAGGAGATGTCTTTGCAGACATCTCCTTTTTGTCGATATAAATCCCTGACAGGATTTTCCATATGCGCCTACGGCGCTCGATATGTGCTGCGCACTCGATATGCCTGCGGGCGAGAGGGGATTTATATCATATCCAATTGCGTAGCAATATATCGATATTATATCGTAAGGTCGTCCGTTAATTGGTAAGCGGACGAGCGATTGCCGCCCCTACAAATAACCGGGAGAAGTTTTTGAATTTCCTCTTGACAAAGAGGAAATACTATGCTAGAATACTCAGGCAATAAAGAAGGCTGAACATCCGCCTCACCTTAAGCGAACAGCAAAAAGGTCAATATTCTTGCTTCCCCATAGGGGTGGCGTATGGATATGCGGATGGAAGGTCATCCGCTCTTTTCTTTTTTATGGAGGTGCTTACCATAGCCAAGTTAGATCATCAGCTCAACGAGGAGATTCGTGACAAGGAGATCCGCCTGATCGGTGCCGACGGCGCACAGCTGGGCATTATGTCCGCTGAGAAAGCCAATGAAATGGCAGAAGAAGAGGGGCTGGATCTGGTGAAGATCTCGCCCAATGCCGTTCCCCCTGTCTGCAAGATTATGGACTATTCCAAGTTCTGCTTCGACCAGAAGAAGCGGGAGAAGGAAGCCAAGAAGAACCAGCACGTTGTGGAGATCAAGGAAATTCGTATGAGTCCCAGCATCGACACCAACGACTTCAACACCAAGGCAAAAGCAGCACTGAAGTTCCTTACTGCCGGTAACCGGGTGAAGGTCAGTGTCCGTTTTCGTGGCCGTGAGATGGCCCACACCAATCTGGGCGAGAAGCTGCTGCTGGACTTTGCTGAAAGCTGCGCTGAAGTGGCAAATATGGAAAAGAACCCCAAGCTGGACGGCCGTTTTATGGCTATGTTCCTTACACCCAAGAATAGCAAGTAATTTGTTTTTCTATACCTAAAGATTCGGAAGGAGTTAAGACTATGCCCAAACTGAAGACCCATAGCGGTGCAAAGAAGAGATTTAACCTGACCAAGTCCGGTAAGGTTAAGAGAGCCCGCGCTTACAAGAGCCATATCCTCACCAAGAAGGACACAAAGCGTACCCGTCGTCTGCGTACGACTGCTTACACTGATGTGACCAACACAGCTACTGTTAAGAAGCTGATTCCCTACAAATAAGCGAAGGAGGATGTAAAAGATGGCAAGAGTTAAAGGCGCAATGATGACGCGCAAGAGAAGAAATGCTACCCTGAAGCTGGCTAAGGGCTACTGGGGTTCTAAGTCCAAGCACTTTAAGATGGCTAAGCAGCAGGTGATGAAGTCCGGCAACTACGCTTTCGTCGGCCGTAAGCTGAAGAAGCGTGACTACCGCAGACTGTGGATCACCCGTATCTCCGCTGCTGTTAAGCCCTTCGGTCTGAACTACTCCACCTTTATGAACGGTGTGAAGAAGGCAGGCATCGAGATGAACCGCAAGAGCCTCAGCGAGATGGCTATCCAGGACGCAGCTGCATTCGCAGTTCTGGTTGAGAAGGCTAAGGCTGCTCTCTAATTTGCATAAAAAGCGTGTTGCTTCGGCAACACGCTTTTTTCTGTCAATTTCCTGTTTATCAAACTACTGTAGGGCGGGGGCTTGCTCCCGCCGCTACCGCACCATCAAATGATAATATAGCAGGGCATCGAACCCTAAAAAACCAGACGGAGGGAGCAAGCCCCCGCCCTACAGTGGTCCTAACCGGCAAACAGGAATTTGAGGGGTAAGGGTTTTGGATTTTTCTTTCATAAAATCTCTTTTCTTCAAAGAGAAAATGTGGTATGATATCTCAAAAGATAACCAAAGGAGCAATGATGATGACTATTACCAATGATATTCGCTACATCGGCGTAAATGACCATCAGGTAGACCTGTTTGAAGGGCAATATGCTGTTCCAAATGGCATTTCCTACAATTCCTATGTGATCCTGGACGAGAAGATCGCTGTGATGGACACGGTGGACCGGAACTTTACCAGACAGTGGCTGGACAACCTCCAGAAGGTGCTGGAGGACCGCAAGCCCGATTACCTGATCGTTCAGCATATGGAGCCGGACCATTCTGCCAATATAGCCACCTTTTTATCCCTGTATCCCCAGGCAACTGTGGTGGCTTCCGCAAAGGCATTTACAATGATCGCCCAGTTCTTCGGAGAGGATTATGCAGACCGCCGTATCGTGGTGGGCGAGGGAGATACCCTGTGCCTTGGTAAGCACACCCTGACCTTTGTGACTGCCCCTATGGTCCACTGGCCGGAAGTGATCGTTACTTACGATTCCTACGATAAGGTCCTGTTCTCCGCCGACGGCTTCGGCAAGTTCGGCACTTGGGACACCGATGAGGACTGGGATGACGAGTCCCGCCGATATTTCATCGGCATTGTGGGCAAGTATGGACCTCAGGTGCAGGCGCTTCTGAAAAAAGCAGCGGGACTGGAGATCTCTATGATTTGCCCGCTCCACGGACCGGTGCTGAAGGAAAATTTGGGTCACTACTTGAATTTGTATGACATCTGGTCCTCCTACCGGGTGGAGAAGGAAGGCATTGTGATCGCCTACACCTCCATTTACGGTAACACCAAAAAGGCGGTAGAAAAACTCGCCCAAAGCCTGCAGGAAAAGGGTTGCCCCAATGTGGTTGTGTATGACCTTGCCCGGTGCGATATGGCGCAGGCAGTGGCAGATGCCTTCCGCTACGGCAAGCTGGTGCTGGCAACTACTACCTACAACGCAGACGTGTTCCCCTATATGAAGACCTTTATCCACAAGCTGACCGAGCGGAATTTCCAGAACCGCACCGTTGCCTTTATAGAAAACGGCTCCTGGGCGCCTATGGCGGCAAAGGTTATGCAGGGAATGTTTGAAAAATCCAAAAACATCACCTTCGCAGACACCACTGTCCGCATCCTGTCCGCACTCAGCGAGGAGAGCAAGGCGCAGATCGAAGCTCTGGCAAAGGAATTGTGGGAAGCAAATAGGTAAATATCTATTTATCGGACAGATTTCGCATAGTAATTGTAGAGCGGGGGCTTGCCCCCGCCCTACAATTACAATTACAAAGAAGGAAAATTGACCGTTTCCGCAAGAAGGGTGCTGTCTCATATGAGACAGCACCCTTAACAATTTACGGTTTTATAAGATTGCGCAGGATGGTCAGCAGCTTGCTTGCGGTGTGTTGGGATTGGGCAGCGTTCATAATAGAAACTGTCCGCCGCAGGAGCGTGCTCCACTCGGCTGCAGTCAGGGTGTTTTGGCTGCCGGTGGTCAGGTAAGGGCTTTCTGTTAGCCGTGCTTTGCCAAACCGCCGGGCGAAGGCATCGTCTGCACCCAGCGCCAGGGCATAGGGGGCAAGGTTATGGAAATAATCCGGGTCTTTTTCCAAGATCTGTGCAAGCTCCTGCTTGTCAGCCTTTCGCAAATACCGCCGCAGACCAAGAATTTGCCGACAGGTCTGCCGTCCTTCCTCGGTGCGCCGTCCGCCGAAGGCTGCCATCAGTCCGAAGAAAAGCTGACAGGCGCTCATCAGGAAACCGAAACCGAACTTTCCCGCCAAGCAGCTAAGTAAGATCCAGCCGCCGCAGCAGCCAAGGGCGATCCACAGAGGCTTTTTATCCGGTCCGTAAAGACACAGCGCCCAGCGATGGATCAGCCAGGCGGTGTAACCGCCGGCGATGGCAAGGACGATCACCCAAAACCATTGCAGCGCCGCACCGGCACTGAGCGCGATGCCAAGACTGACACCGCCGCACAGTCCCATAGCCGCGGCAAATGCCCGAAATAGCTGGGGATTGCCGGAACGGGGGCGGAAGTAGGATGCCACCGGCGGGCGCATTTTCTGAACCTTCAGACACAGCGCTCCGTAGCTGCTGCCGGAGGCGTTTACAGTGTCCCGCTTACCAAACAGGAGCTTAAAACACCGCCGCTCAAAGTCGCTGCGCTCGTTGCCCATATCCATTCGCTTGTGAAGGGTCACCCGATCCTGCCGATCCAGCTGGATCAGAACATAGCCAAGCTGCGCCCAGGAAAGGATCATAAGTGTCAGATCTGCACCGGAAAGGTTCAGGACAGAGTTGATCAGACCGGCAGACAGGCCCTCAGTCGGGGTGTGGCAGTGGGTGCGGCGGAAGGGGGCGCAGCGCAGGAAGATCAGCCAGTACAGCACCGCAAGCCCGGCGCAAACCCCCGTTGCAATATTCAGCGCCTGCAGATCAGGAAGAATAACTCGCGTTTGGGGGAACAATTCTTCCGGTACGATCAGGGTCATCACAAGGGTCTCGTGGTCCTTCATTTCCTTCTGGGAAGCACCGGAAACGGTAGCGCCGGAAACGTCGAAGGTTAGATCCTTTTCAATATCCGCCTGATGATAGCCGCTGGAGAAGGCGGGTTTGGCATCCACTGCTCCGGGGAGGGTCACGGAAAATTCCAGGGACTGCACCGGATAAGCAAAGCCGCTTAGCAGGGGAAGCTGCAGCTGCAACTGCTCTGTTTCGGTGGTATGGATCACATCAGTCAGAGAGTAGCTGACCGTAACAGTTATATCGCCCACAAGATTTCCCAGGGCGTCGGAAAGATCGATCAGTCGCGAGTTGTTTTTTGACTGGGTGCGAACCCGGTGACCGTTTAAGGTAATATTTGTTGCCTCACCGGGAACGGGAAATTTCAGATCGGAAGCAACCTGATCCAGATGGATCTGCACAGTCATATTCACTTGGCAGCTGCCATCCTGTGTGACGGTAGCGTATGTACCCACGGAGGGAGCAGAGGCGGCACTGACACCGACGGCAACGGTAAATATTACAGCAAAAACAAGAATTAAAGACCAGAACCGACGCATAAACCGCTACCCCTTTTCGACAAATTTTGCAAGAATTTCTTAACCTCATTATTTTACCATAACAGCTATGTAAAAGCAAGGTATTCCCAAAAGCAAATCGGAAATGTTTTTAATGTAGGGCGGGGGCTCCCGCCGTATGTAGGAGATTGCCACGGGCCTGCGGCCCTCGCAATGACAGCATAGTCGATAGTTTCAGCATAAAAACCAACTGCCTGTCAAACTGAAAATTGATTGGCGAGGAAGAAAAAATATCCGGGAAGCGGTGCTTCCCGGATATTAATAATCAGCAGTAAAAGTCCTTGATCTTCTTTGCCCGGCTGGGGTGGCGCAGCTTGCGGATCGCCTTGTTTTCAATCTGGCGGATACGCTCACGGGTAACGCCGAAGATCTGACCCACTTCCTCAAGGGTGTGGGTGCGGCCGTCGTACATACCGAAACGCATCCGCAGCACATCTGCTTCCCGCTCGGTCAGGGTGTCCAGAATTTCCTTCAGAGCTTCTGCAAGGAGGGCATTGGAGGTAGCATCCGCAGGACCGGGGGTGCGCTCGTCCTCTACGAAAGAACCGATAGAGGTATCTTCTTCGTCACCCACAGGGGTGTCCAGGCTCAGAGTATCCGCAGCGGTGCGGTTTGCCTCGATAATCTTCTCCACAGGCAGACCCAGCTCAGCAGCGATCTCCTCCACAGTAGGCTCGCGGCCCAGCTCCTGCACCAGCTTCCGGTTGCAGCGGGTTGCCTTGTTGATCACTTCCACCATATGCACCGGCACACGGATCGTCCGCGCCTGATCGGCGATGGCTCTGGTAATGGCCTGCCGGATCCACCAGGTAGCATATGTAGAGAATTTATTTCCCTTTGTCCAGTCAAATTTATCAACAGCGCGGATGAGACCTGTGTTGCCCTCTTGGATCAGGTCCAGAATATGCAGACCTCTGCCGGAATATTTTTTTGCAATGGAGACAACCAGACGAAGGTTGGCTTCCGTCAGCTTGTTTTTTGCCTCCTGATCGCCTTCCGAGACCCGCTTTGCCAGCTCTACTTCTTCTTCAGCTGACAGCAGGCGGATCTGACCGATCTCCTTCAGGTACATACGGACCGGATCGTCCAGATTAAACTCCACGGCCAGGTCGGCGGGGTCAACCAGCTCCTCTTCCTCCATGCCGGTCAGGTCAATGTCGCTGTCCAGATCGTCGGCAGCCAGCACGGAATCATCATCCAGCTCCAGCTCGCTGCCGATGATCTGAATGTTCATGGCCTCAAAGCGGTCATAGACCCCCTCGATCTTCTCGGCGGACAGATCCATCCTTTCCAGGATGGCGCTCAGCTCCTCGGCGCGGATCATGCCCTCTTTCTTACCCTGGGTAATCAGCGCCTGCAACGCAGCCTGGGGATCTTCGTTATTTTTCGCATTTTTCTTAGGTGTAGCCATAGATTTTTACCTCTTTATCATGTTGTCCGCTAAACTATAGCCTCATTTTATCCTTTTGACAAGGGTTTTCACGAAAATTTTTTCAAAAAAGAAAGTTTCATGTTTTTTTGTCTCTCCCGGTGTC
>JAZQDL010000070.1:0-3140 GCA_045546835.1 Faecousia sp. | reverse complement strand
ATGAAAAGCAAAGCATTAAACTCCATTTCAAGGATGCGGTTTGCGTTATTCGGTACATAGTCGGCGGTGCTTTCATCCTCGTTGCCAAGGGCGTACAAAAGCTCTTTGGTTTCATCATCCGGATCCTTGGCATAAAAGCCCGCCTCCGTGATATGAAAACCACTCACAACGGTACCGTTGGTAAATGCAGCTGTAAGGGTAACATATTCCTCACCAACCTCAATTTTGGAAAGCTCAACGGTAAGCAAGGGGTTTACCAAGCCTGTTGCCGTTCTCGCATCCTGGGCAGGACCGTTACCAAGCTGTATTTTGGTAAAGGTGATGGTTTCACCTGTTAATGCACGGAGCAAAAGGTTTTTGCCGGCATCGGTCAAATTAGGTGTCATACAACAACCTCCTCATACAATATTTTGCTGCCTGCCTCCTCCATAAGCACGATGCCGTTTTCATCGGTAAGCAGGTTTATGTTATCCATATCCCACACCGGTGTTTGCATCGTCTGGCGCACCGAGTGCCGGAAAGCGGCACCCACATAGTGTGTCATATCAATTTTGGTAAGCAGGATGAGGGGATCTATAAGCACATTGGCCGATATATACCGCCTCATATCCTCCAAAATTCTTATGTAGTCAACAGAAACGGGCAACGCTACACGGAGGGTGTAATCATTGATGGTGGGCAAGCGGCGTGTATCACCGCAGGAGGTTTTTAACCAATTCACCAGCCAATTATAGGTATAAACCACGCCATAGGTCCAGGCGGTTTTTATACGCTGTTTACGCTCCTCCAGCGTTTCCGTATTAAGGGGTACAATGTTGAGCTCCTTTTCCCATACTGCAACGCCCTCCTCGGTTGCGGTATCAATAAACTGATTATCCATAACAAAGTTAAGGGCATCCCAAGCCAGCTCAAACTCCGGTTGCTGTGCGGCAGTTATCTGCACATACTCAAGCACGGCCTGCAATACGGGCGGGAGGTAGTCAATCAATTTTCTATCATTCATTTATAACACCTCGCACGGGGATGTAGTCCTCACCGAGTGTTATATTGGCGTTGCCGCCATTGATCTGCGTGCCGGATATATCCATAACAAAAGCGGAGCACTCTTGCAGGATCCGGCTTTCAATTTGGGAAATACGCACAACCAGGTTGGTGCTGCTTTCCCAGGCCTCGGCAAGCTCATTGAAATAGTTATCAATAACCTCCTCAATGTAGGGCTTTGCGTTGTCCCACACCCAGCCTGCCGTAAGCACAATGTTGGTGGTAATGTTAATGGTTTGGAGCTTAACACCATCCACTTTAACGATGTGGCCAATGGGGGCAAGCCCCATACCCTCACCGGCATTTTGCGTGGGATCAATAGTGGTTTGTACGGTTTCAAGCAAAAGCTCCGAGGGTGCAGAATTGTTGGCAGCCATAACCACCAAGCGGACCGTGCCGCCCACCGTCAGCTTTTTATTGATAGCAGCGTTGTAAATGGCTGTGAGCCATTCCTTTGCCGCCGTATCGGTTACACCGGCCATACCGCCATTAAACCACGCCTGTACCGCCTCGGAGGGAATAAAGGCAGCAGGGGGCGTGTCAGCGTTCCATACGGGGTGCACCTTAACGGCGGCCACACCATCAATGCTCAAAACTTTTTGCTTGTAATCTGCTTGGTTTCCACCAAACGCCTGCGATTGGAGGGCATCCAGGATCCTTTGCCTAAATACCTCCGTATCCTCCTCATCATCGCCGGGGATAAGCAGCTCAACGAGGTTTGCGGATGCCAGCCCGTCAATGTACTCAATGGGAATAAGTGCCCCGGTGTAGTCATTGGCCACCGTGCCGGCGGTTTCGCAAATAACCTTATGGCTCAAGCCGGTTGCCGTGTCCTCATCGGTAGGCATACGCTCTGCCACATAAAAGTTAAGATCCTCACAGGAAAAGCGTGCACCTGCGGGCACCTCAATATTAAACTCTGCACGGAATACCGCAGCACTTGCCGCTTTGGGCTCCATACCACGATCCTTTGCACGCTCAATAAGGTACTCACGGGGTGCGGTGGCAATATAAGTGGCCGTAAAAACAAAGTCCAGGCCAATGTATAACTGTGCCAGCTCTGCCATTGCCGGGGCATTGCCGTTATACACGAGGGAGCCCTCCCTCTTATCCAGGGTGGGGCTTACCCTTGCAAGTGCACTTGCAAGCAAGTTTTCAAAGGTACGATCCTCAAATAAGCTCATACCGCCACCTCCTTTGTTGTTTCAATATCGCCAAAAATCGTATGCACCGTAAAGGTAACAATAACTGATTTTTTGGTGGTTTCAAAGGCCCACCCGTCAACACTCTCAATACGATCATCCTGCGTTAAGGCCTCGGTAATGCGGCGCTTTGCCTCACTCATTACATAATCTTTGGGCTGTCCTATGAGGTCAGCAAGCTCCACGCCGTAGTTAAATGAATAAATGGGGTATTGGTACCTTTCCACGGAAAGGATAAGGTAAACGGCCTGGAGCATTGCATCTGCCTCATCCGTCATACCTCTTATACGCCCACGGTCTATATCCAGCTTGTAGGTGCGGCTGGGTTGCTCCTCAATGGCAAACTCCATAAGGTTAATATCATCGCCGGTTTGCGGCAAAAATTGCATTTCAGCCATTACTTGGGCACCTCCACTCTGTCAAAGACAATAAATTTTTGCCCACCATCGCACCGGAGCAAGATAACCTTTTCACCCTTTTTAAGCCCCAGATGCACCGTGTACTTTTTCTTGCCGGTAATACTGTGGCTGTGTGTAAGGTCCTTGGCTCCGGCATTGCCTGTATTTCCGCTGTAACTCTCATTGCCGGATGTAGTGCCGGAGTATGAGTGTTTATGCGTAAGGTCAATGCTGCCGAGTGCGGATCCGGTGCTGTGGTCAATGGTCATATAAACCACATAATCACGCACCGCATTGGTGAGTATAAGCTGCGCCGCCGTGAGTGTCATTTTTTGGTCAACCGTTATTTTTAAGGGGTTGGTTGAAACAACCTCACCCAAGCAGTAGCTTACCGGTTTTGCAGCGTTCACGGCATCAACGGCGGCACGCTTTACCGCTTTTACAAGCACATTAGCATCAAGCGACAAATTTACCACCTCGCAGTTTTAACTCCATAAGG
>JAZQDL010000069.1:0-3729 GCA_045546835.1 Faecousia sp. | reverse complement strand
ATTCGGTGTTCTGCATTTTCATCTGAACGAGGTGAATTCTTATGAAACGAATCTTTTTAATTGTGTTGGATTCTTTTGGCATCGGTGCCATGCCCGATGCAGAAAGTTTCGGTGATGCAGGTGTCAACACCCTTGCTGCCTGCGCAACATCCGAAAAGCTGTGCATTCCCAATATGATCGCCGCAGGTCTGGGAAATGCCGACGGTGTGGAGTGCCTGCCTAAAGCAGCTGTGCCTGCCGGTGCGGTGGCACGTTTGCAGGAGGCCTCCATGGGTAAGGACACCACCATTGGCCACTGGGAGATTGCAGGTCTGATTTCTCCGGATCCGCTGCCTACCTATCCCGATGGCTTCCCTGAGGAAGTGCTGGAGCCTTTCCGCAAGGCGACAGGACGCGGTGTTCTCGCCAACGCGCCATGGTCTGGCACAGAAGTCATCATGAAGTACGGCGATGAGCACGTCAAGACCGGCGACCTGATCGTCTATACCTCTGCCGACTCCGTTTTCCAGATCGCAGCCCATGAGGAGGTTGTGCCGCTGGAACAATTATATGAATATTGCCACATTGCACGCCAGCAGCTGCAGGGTAAGCACGGTGTGGGTCGCGTTATCGCCCGCCCCTTTGTGGGAGAAAGCGGTGCCTACAAGCGCACCTCCAACCGCCATGACTATTCTCTGGAGCCCCCGGCACAGACAATGCTGGATGCCATTAAGGCAGCCGGTAAGGCATCCATCGGCGTGGGTAAGATCCACGATATTTTTGCAGGCCGGGGTCTGACGGAATATGTCTATAATGAAAGCAATGCCCACGGAATGGCACACACCTTGTCCTATGCCAAAAAGGACTGGGAAGGCTTGTGTTTTGTGAATCTGGTGGATTTTGATATGCTCTACGGTCACCGGCGGAATGCAGACGGCTATGCCGGCGCATTGTCGGAATTTGATAAATGGCTTGGTGATTTTCTGCAGGTCCTTGGTCCGGATGACGCAGTCATCCTCACCGCCGACCACGGCTGCGACCCCGCCTACGCAGAAACCACCGACCATACCAGAGAATACGTGCCGGTGCTGGTGCTGGGCGAAAAAGTGAAGCCTGTGAATTTAGGCACAAGAAAGACCTTTGCAGACATCGCCGCCACCGTGGCGGAACTGCTGGATGTCTGCCTCGATACCCCCGGCGAAAGCTTTGCAAGTCAGATGTTTTGATCAATCTCAGAGGCGACCGCAGGTCGCCAAAAAAGCCTCCCTTGTGTAAAGGGAGGGGGACCGCGTTAGCGGTGGAGGGATTGCTATGCAGTACAAACACAACAAAAAGCTTGTCCCTCTCGCAAAGGGACTCCGAAAGAATATGACAAAAGAGGAGCGGCATCTGTGGTATGACTTTCTTCGAGACTATCCTGTGCGCTTTTTAAGACAAAAGGTGCTTGGTCAATATATTGTGGATTTTTATTGTGCCAAAGCAAGGCTGATAATAGAATTGGATGGTTCGCAACATTTTGAAGATAGTAATATAAAAAAAGATGATGAACGAACTGCTTTTTTAGAAGGCTACAGTCTGAAACTTATCCGCATTCCAAACAACGAGGTAAACAGGAACTTCAGCGGGGTTTGCGAATATATTGACCTGATCGTTAAACAAACTCTTTTATGATCATAGGGGCGACAATCCCCCAGTCACCTGCGGTGACAGCCCCCTTTACACAAGGGGGCCATCTGCGGGCGGCAGATTGCCGCCCTTACAGGACGAAGGAGGCCTATTATGAACCCTGAAAAATTGATTGAATTGGCAAAAGCCGCGATGGGCAATGCTTACGCACCCTATTCCGGCTACAAGGTGGGGGCGGCGCTGCTGTGCAAAGATGGAAGTGTTTACACCGGCTGCAACATTGAAAACGCCGCCTTTTCCCCCACGGTCTGCGCAGAGCGCACTGCCATTTTCAAGGCTGTCAGCGAGGGAAAACGGGAATTTTCCGCCATTGCCGTCTGCGGTGGCAAAAACGGTGTGATCACCGGCTATTTCCCACCCTGCGGTGTATGCCGTCAGGTTCTGCGGGAGTTTTGCGCCGATGATTTTCTTATCTATCTGGCAGGACCGGAGGAACAATACCAAACCCGCACCCTTGCGGACCTTCTTCCGGAAAGCTTCAGCCTGTAATTTTCGGCGGGAGCAAGCCCCCGCCCTACAAATACCTAACGATGGTGCGACTGTAGGGCGGGGGCTTGCTCCCGCCGTTATATATATCCTATATACAATATGTTGTAGAAAATTGTAAAAAATCCTTGCTTTTTGCACAAAATACAAGTATACTTATAAACAGAATAAAAATTCGAAATGGAGGAGGAAATGACAGCGAAATTCATCGCAGGCATTTCCTCTTTTTCGGATTTCATTCGAAGAAAAAGATATATTTGGAGGAAAGAAAATGAATTTGATCTACGGCATTAAAGACAAGCCCAAGTTTGGCCAGCTGCTGATCTTTGCATTCCAGCAGGTCCTGGCGATCCTGGCAGCAACCATCACAGTTCCCGCCATTGTTGGCAACGGAATGTCCGCTGCGGCTGCCCTGTTCGGTGCAGGCATCGGCACACTGGTCTATCAGCTGTTTACAAAGTTTAAGAGCCCTGTGTTCCTGGGTTCTTCCTTCGCCTTCATCGGTCCTATGCTAGCAGCCTTTGCAGGCGCAGCTTCCAATGTAGTGCTGGGCTATGTTGGTCTGATTTTGGGTGCGATTTTTGCCGGTCTTGTGTATGTGATCATTGCGCTGGTGGTTAAGTTTGCAGGCGTTAAGTGGATCAATAAGATCATGCCCGCAGCTGTTATCGGACCTACCGTTGCGCTGATCGGTCTTTCTCTGGCTGGCGCAGCCATTAACGATGTGTTCTCCTATGGCGAGAAGGTCACCTTCGGTCTGAATTCCTATTTCACAATGGGCCCCGGTGCCTGGGCTTCCTTTGCTTGCGCAATGGCGACCTTCCTGACAGTTATTTTGGTCTCCACCTACGGAAAGAAGATGGCAAAGCTGATCCCCTTCATTATCGGCATCCTGGCAGGCTACATTGTGGCAGTCATCTTCACCCTCTGTGGCATTCCTGTTGTGGATTTCTCCCTGTTCCAGAATATGAAGATCTTCGCAATGCCCGAATTTACCTTCCTGACTGCCTTCCAGGGTATGAAGGACATCACACCTGCATACATTGCTACCGTAGCAGTTGCTTATGTTCCCGTAGCATTTGTTGTGTTTGCTGAGCACCTGGCTGACCACAAGAACCTGTCCTCCATCATCGGTCAGGATCTGCTGGAGGAGCCCGGTCTGCACCGCACCCTGCTGGGCGACGGCATTGGCTCTATCGCCGGTGCGATCTTCGGCGGCTGCCCCAACACCACCTACGGCGAGTCTGTCGGCTGTGTTGCCATTACCCGCAATGCTTCCGTGATCACCGTCACTGTGGCAGCGCTGATGACCATCATCATCTCCTTCTTCGGACCCTTCGTGGCATTCCTGGATTCCATTCCCGGCTGTGTAATGGGTGGTGTCTGCGTTACCCTGTACGGCTTCATTGCTGTTTCCGGCCTGAAGATGATCCAAAAGGTAGACCTGAACCAGAATAAGAACCTGTTTACCGTTGCTGCAATTCTGATCCCCGGCATCGGCGGTATGGCAATGGGCATCGGTACGGTTTATATTACTACCACTGCTTGCGCTCTGATCCTGGGCATCATTACCAATTT
>JAZQDL010000068.1:0-4677 GCA_045546835.1 Faecousia sp. | reverse complement strand
AGACCGATCTGTTCCTTGGTTGCGGTCCGGGCATCTACCAAGCCGGTGATCTTACCGGAGCCAATGACCAAGATCCGGTCGCACAGCTCCAGCAGAACGTCCAGATCCTCGCCTACGAAGATCACGGCAGTGCCCTTTTCCTTCTGCTCGTTGAGCAGGTTATAGATAGTGTAAGAGGAGTTGATGTCCAGTCCCCGGACAGGGTAGGCGGTCATCAGCACCTTGGGAGCGGATGAGATCTCACGGCCAACCAGCACCTTTTGCACATTGCCGCCGGACAGGCGGCGCACCGGTGTGGAAGCACTGGGGGTCACCACCTCCAGATCGTGAATGATCCGTTCTGCCAGATCCTTGGGTTCTTTCCGCTGCAGGAACATACTCTTGCCCCGGCGGTAGCTGCGGAGCATCATATTATCCACAATATCCATATTGCCCACAAGGCCCATACCCAGTCGGTCCTCCGGAACAAAGGACAGCCGCACACCCAGCTCACGGATCTGCATGGGGGTCTTATTCCGAAGATCGTCCACATGACCGGTTTTGGGATTGTGGTAGAGAATATCGCCCTTGGTCAGCTTCTGCAGGCCGGCAATGGACTCCAGCAGCTCCCGCTGACCGGAACCTGCAATGCCCGCAATGCCTAAGATCTCACCGCCCCGGGCGGTGAAGGATACATCGTCCAGCACGGTAGCGCCCTGCCGATTCACGCAGGAAATGTGCTGCACCTCCAGCCGGTCTGCAGGGTCTTTGGGCTCGGAGCGGTCGATGTTCAGAGTAACCTTTTTGCCCACCATCATTTCCGTCAGCTGGGATTCAGTGGTTTCGCTGGTGTTCACAGTGCCCACATACTCGCCCTTTCGCAGAACGGAAACCCGGTCGGAAAGGCTCAGGACCTCGTGAAGCTTATGGGTGATGATGATAATGCACTTGCCGTCCTCCCGCATCCGACGCAGGATCGCAAAGAGCTTTTGGGTCTCCTGCGGGGTCAAAACAGCGGTAGGCTCGTCCAAAATCAGAATGTCTGCGCCCCGGTACAGCACCTTGATGATCTCAACGGTTTGCTTTTCGGAAACGGACATATCGTAGATCTTTTTATTGGGATCGATATCAAAGCCATACTGATTGCTGATGGTTTGAATTTTTTCAGCAAATTTTTTCAGATCGTAAGGCTTTTCGTTCAGGCCCAGCACGATGTTTTCTGTGGCGGTAAACACATCTACCAGCTTGAAATGCTGATGGATCATACCAATCTTATAGTCGAAAGCATCGTTGGGGGAGGCGATGGTAACTTCCTCTCCGCCAATGAAGATCTGACCCTCGTCCGGATAGTAAATGCCGGAGATCATATTCATCAGGGTGGTTTTACCGCTGCCGTTCTCACCCAAAATGGACAAGATCTCGCCCCGGTAAGCGGTCAGGCAAACATTCTTATTTGCCACCACCCTTGCACCAAAGGTTTTTGTAATGTTTTTTAGTTCAATTGCCGGTTGTTTTTCCAAGAAAAGACCCTCCCTTTTCTCAAGGTTATTTCCGCTTGCTTTGCTGCTAACGGTAGGGCGGGGGCTTGCTCCCGCCGTTAAAAGGTTCGATGGTGTGATACGGCGGGAGCAAGCCCCCGCCCTACATTTGGTAATGGCGTAATTGAAGAGTACATTGCGTGTTTTCCAGTTCTCAAGATCGGGTTGTAAACACAGTCCGCTGTTCAAAACTAGAACAGGCGGGGCAAGCGTAGGCTTGCCCCGCCTCGGTTAATATAAATTAGTAAGCCTCGTCCAGCAGGGTGATGCCGTCAATTCTCACATCGAAGTAAGGACCGGAACGGTGGTCAGATTCCATAAAGATGCCGTTCTCGATTGCCTCGGTGTCGGGAGTGAAAGCGTCGTCGGTGTCAACGTCAGCCATATAGGTGGTCAGAGGCTCACCACCAACGGTGAAGTTAGCGGTGTCGAAGACATTGATCGTGCCGTCCTTCAGACCAGCGATGACTTCTTCCAGCTTCTTGTCAGTGCCTTCGGCAACGTTCTTGCCCAGCTCGGTCAGAACAACAGACTCAGTCTCCAGAGTGCCGACCCAGTCGGTAGCAATGGCTTCACCGTTCTGAACCTGCGTGATCATATACTTGAAGTAGGGCACCCAGTTGATCCGGGAGGAGATCAGGAAGGTCTCGGGGCAGGCAGCGGCGGTAGAGCCGTTGTAGGAAACGTTGGGAACGCCTGCGTTCTCACAAGCAGTGGGAGCGCCCATAGAGTCAGCGTGCTGGCTGATCAGGACACAGCCGCCCTGGATCAGAGCTTCAGCAGCAGCCTTTTCCTTGGTTTCATCGTACCAGGAACCGGTGAACTTAACATCCATAGTTACGCTGGGGCAAACGGACTTAGCGCCCAGGTAGAAGGAGGTGTAGCCGGACATAACCTCAGCAAAGGTAAATGCGCCAACATAGCCCATCTTAGCTTCCTCAGCGGTGATCTCGCCGTCAGCGATCATCTCGTTGAGCTTCAGACCAGCAACCACGCCAGCAGCATAACGGCCCTGGTAGATGGAAGCGAAAGCATTGTGGAAGTTGTCAAGACCTGCGGTGTGAGCCTGCGTGCCGGTAGCGTGGCAGAACTCTACCTCGGGGTACTCTTCAGCAGCCTGCATCAGGAAGGACTCGTGACCGAAGGAGTCAGCGAAGATGATGTCGCACTCTTCGACCTCGATCAGCTCAACAGCAGCTTCGTAGCACTCGTTGGACTCGGGGATGTCGGTCTTCTGGACCATTTCAACACCCATCTCCTCGCAAGCAGCGATGGCAGCGTCGATGAAGTTCTTGTCGTAGGTGGACTGCTCGGTGTGCAGGAAAATGAAGCCGACCTTCAGGTCGCTGGCAGCAGCTGCGGTGGTATCATCAATAGCAGCTGCGGTGGTGTCGTTGGCAGCACCGGTGGTGTCATTATCGACATCGACGTTACCGCCGTTCTGACCGCAGGCGCACAGGCCCAGAACCAGGACCATTGCCAGGATCAGCGCAAGAATCTTTTTCATTGGTGGATTCCTCCTAAAAATAAAATGGTAAAACAGGAGCAGTTGTCAACACGACAAATATCCCATTTTTACCAGAAAAACATATCACAATTCATAAAAAAAGTCAAGTAAAACACCCCCTGCAGGGCAGAAAAAACGAAATATCATTCTTTTTTGAAATTACTTGTTGTCAAAATGAAAATACAGATGTATAATATAGCAAATAATGACCTAGAAAGGACTGTAACCGTAATGATCGATCAAAATCTGGTTCTGAAGGATAAAGAAGCTGTCAAGCGCTCCATTGCCCGGAAGGGTTACGATGTGGGGAGTATCGATAAGCTGGAGGAAGCCCTCATTGCAATGAAGAAGGCTAAGACCGAGCTGGATGAGCTGCGGGCAAAGCGGAATGCCTGGAACAAGGACCGCAACATTTCTGTGGATGACAAGCGCGCTCTTCGGGACGAGATCGCCGAGAAGGAAAAGGCTCTGGGCGAATTGGAGGATGCCTGCAAGGAGCTGCTGTGGGATATTCCCAACTTCCCTGACGAGGATGCCCCCGAGGGTAAGGATGAGAATGATAATGTGGTTGTTGCTGAATGCGAAGACTACTATAAGAGCACTGTAGAAGAATATAAACCCCACTGGGAGCTGGGTAAGGAGCTGGGCATTCTGGATAATGAAGCTGCCAGCAAGATCTCCGGCGCAATGTTTGCCCTCTATAAGGGCAAGGGCTCTCAGATGCTGCGTGCGCTGGTGTCCTACGGTCTGAAGCTCCACGGGGAGAAGTATCTGGAAGTAACACCCCCTCATATGGTTTCCTCCCAGACCCTGATGTATACAGGCCACCTGCCCAAGTTCAGTGCGGAGCAGTATAAGGCATCTCTGGATGACCTGTGGCTGATCCCCACTGCCGAAGTGCCCCTGACCGGCTGCTTTGCCAATGAGACCTTTAAGGCTGGCGAGCTGCCCCAGTACCGTTGCGGCTATACCGTCTGCTTCCGCAGAGAGGCCGGCAGTGCAGGTAAGGATACCCGCGGCCTGCAGAGAGTGCACGAGTTCCACAAGGTAGAGCTGGTGAAGGTCTGTGAGCCTCAGATGAAGGATAAGGAGCTGGCAGATCTGCTGGCTGACTGCCTGAAGATCATTCAGGACCTGAAGCTGCAGTACCGTGTGGTGGATCTTTGCACCGGCGATATGGGCGACAAGTATGGCCGCTGCTATGATATCGAAGTTTACGCACCTGGCGCAAAGCGCTGGCTGGAGGTCTCCTCTGTGGGTCACTTCTCCGACTATCAGGCAAGACGGGCAAACATCAAGTATATTACTGCCGAGGGCAAACGCGAGGTTGCATACACCCTCAATGGCTCCGGAATTGCCACTCCCAGAGTGCTGGCTGCCATTATCGAAACCTATCAGCAGCCTGACGGCTCTATTATTGTTCCCGAAGTCCTGCGTCCCTACCTGGGCTGCGATGTGATCCGCTAAGTGAATTAAAGGAGCTGTCTTGCTTTTCTCAAGACAGCTCCTGTTTGTTTGCGGTCTGTCAAATTCCTGTTTGACAATTGCACCCATCGTAGGGCGGGGGCTTGCTCCCGCCGTCAATGACCAGGTGCTTCCAACGGCGGGAGCAAGCCCCCGCCCTACCATAATCAGTTCGATAAACAGAAATTT
>JAZQDL010000067.1:0-8636 GCA_045546835.1 Faecousia sp. | reverse complement strand
CGGTTGCTTGTCATAGTGTCCGAAAGTCCAACCGTTGCAGTTACGCCTTTCATACCGAGGTACGCAGCAGCCACACTTTTAATTTTACTTAAAAGCCCACCCGCATTTTTGGTGCCGGTGTTTAGGCCTCTGTTGAGGTTGTTCTGTTGATCGTTTATTGCACGGTAGTTTTGCTCCATAACATCAAGCTGGGCATTGGCTCTGCCAATTTCCTGCCGTGCGGCGTTAAGGTTTGAGGTGTTGATACTTTGGCCGGAGGCACGCTGTACGGCCTCAAAGTTGCCAATCATCAAGCTCATTGCCTTGTTTATGCGCCTTAATGCGGAGGTCATACCGTCATTGATAACAAGCTGCGATCTAACAGCACCCATAAGTACCTCCTTTCCGGAAAAACAAAACGGAGCCGTAGCCCCGTTTTATTTCCGTCTGCTTGATTTTCGTTTTGCCGCTGCCGCCTCTTTCTTTTCTTTGTCAACCCGTACATCAATGGCGGCCACAACAAAAGCCTGCTCATACGGATCTAACGCCAAAAATTCCGAGGGTTTCCAGCGGAATTTGTGGAGGGCGTAATAGGCATAGTTTGCCTCGGCCTCACCCTCCAATATTAGTTTTTTGCCTCATCCACCAGATCGCCCATATCGGTAAAACCGTTAAGGTCGAGGAGTGCGGAAATGTACTCATCAAACTCACCGCCGGTAAGCATAGCGGAAATGAGCTGCTCGGCGCCCATAACGCCGTAGCTTTCCTGCAATTCTGCATCGTTGAGATCCGGGAACACCGTGCACCTTACGGCAAGTTTTGCCTGGTAGCCGGCATTATCAAACTCCTGCGTGTACTGTCCACGCTTACCGCTTACCGGTACGCTCCTCATACAGCTTTTGCGGATCTTCTGGTTTTCACCTGCGGTAATGCAAGCGATCTCCCATTCCATAGGCTTACCATCCTCACCGACAAAGCGGGTGGATGCAACAATTTTGCGGTTTTCAACCTTTTTAGCGTTCTGTGCCATAAAAGCACTCAATGATTTTGCCATAAAGCAATTACCTCCTTAATTTTGTGGCTTACATATAAGCCGGGTTTTTGTACTTTTCGGGGCGTGTGTAGCCGCCTGCAAAGCCGCTGATCTCCTGCTCAATGAAATCATCCTCGGAGCCTGCCAACGAAAGCAGCACATCACCATCAAGCACACAATCATTGTAAACCTTGGTTGTGCGGCCCATAGAGGTTGCCGGATCCTCGTTGGAGGTCTGGATGTCCATAGTGGGCATTACACCGGTTTTAATGAATGTGTCAAGCACATCATCAAAAATCTCGGTGCACTTGTAGATGGTCATTGAGAAAGAAAGCTCAACGGTTGTGGGTTTCTTACCCATAATGATGGAGCCCATACGGGGCACATCCTGGTTGGAAATGCTGGCCTTGCCCTCAAAGTTTTTACACATAAGCATTGCATAACGCTTACCATTGAGGGTAACAAATACCTCGGCAAATTTCGCAACCGGAGCATCATTGGTTGCCATAATCTTTGTGCTATCCATTTACGCTGCCTCCTTTACTGAATAATAACGCTCATATAGAGCTGGCTCATCGCATTTACGATGTTAAGGCCATTGATAGTGAGCAGTACCGCCTTTTTGTTATCGCCAACCTCTACCGTTACTGTGTCGGTGTCAAAGTCCTCAACCGCACGGATGCGCTCAAGCTCCTGCACCAGCTTAACAATATCGTTCCAGAGGGTAGCACGCCCAGAGGCATCATTCGGTACCTGGCCAACATAGCGGGTGTTAAAGAGCACCGCAACATCGTTGGCGATCTGGTCGCACACTCTTACGGTCTGGTTGCTCTGGAAAATCTCACCCTTTTCATCGTTAAGGGTAACGAGGGTGTTAATATCCTCCAAAACACGCACCGTGCCGTTTACATTGTGGAGCATAAACTTGCCGGCCTTAATGCAAGCCTCAAGCTCTGCCTGGGTGTATTCCACACCCACAATGAGCTCACCATCATACACGGTATTAGTGAGCGATTTATTGACAGCAACCCCTGCCTGTGCACCAGCCACCCAATATACAAGGGAGTGCTTTGCAACATTCGCAATGGATCCGTGGGTTGCCTCATTCCAAACGCCGATAACGCCCTCATAGTCAGCCGCAGGCTGCCAAGCAATTACCTGGAATTTGGAGCCGATGGTATCACGCACACGCTCTGCAAACTTTGCGTAAAGGGTAACAACCGAGGCATCGGCTGCCGGGCAGCAAAGGGCGTTGTATGCGTAGCTTTCGATCTTGTCAAGGAAAGCCTGGTGATCCTCACCGGAAATGCTGGCAGCGTTTGTGCCGCCGGTCATAGGCAAGCCTGCCGTATTGGCAAGCTCTGCATCCTTTTTGAACACAACAAAATCGTTGTCAACAAGGTTGGATGCTCCCGCAACGGTCTGGGTTTCATACACAGAGCCACCAACAAGAGTGCTTACATCGTAGGCGCTCTCATCGTCAACATTCGCCGCAATAACAATGGTAATGTCATTGCCACGAGTGCCGGGGTGTTTTGCTGTACCATAGGTGTTAGCAGCCTTTACGCCGCCGCTACCCAAGCGGTAGCAGTACACTTTGGTTGCGTGGCAGAAAATCTCACGCAATGCAAGCATTTCCGGGGCATCGTAGCCGTAGCCGAAAATGGCCTTGCTGTTTTTCTGGAAATCGCCGGATGTTACCTCAAAAATGGTACCCTCCGGGCCCCAATTCAGCGTAAAGGGGGCCGCCGCAATACCTCTATCGGAAAGAGCCGCCGTAGCCTTGGCCAAACTGGTAAAATTGATATAAGTACCGGGCATTACCTTATTTTGGGTAAGCCAGGTGCCGCCACCGTGTGCCATATTACTTTACCTGTCCTTTCATAAATTTTTCAATCAACGCATCCACCTGGGCGGTGGTATAGGTCTTGCCATCCTCAAGCAGGGCGTTGATAATATCCTGCCTGTTGGCATATTTCTTTGAGGCAAGCAGCTGTGCCTTTGTGTGCACGGGAGCCACAGCCTCTGCATTGGTCTTTGTTGCCATAGCCAAGCCTCCTATTTCATTTTTAGCGTTTCCATAGCATCCCCGGTTGCCTTTTCATAGACAAAATGGGGGTACCGCACAATGCAATGCAGCACATCATCCTCAATGGTACTTTCAAAGCCGGTGCCGTGCACCTTATCACCCTCCGGGGTGGTTATAGTGCCAATGGCTTTGGGTAAGAGGTTTGCCTTTTCCAGGCACTCCTCACGCCCGCCATTTTCGGTGGCGTAATAGATAACATCAAAGGTAATGCTGCGGTTAGCACGGGAGCCCATCTGCCCACTATGTTGTGGGGTAATCGGCAACACATTGAAATCACCGGGATGCAGATCTTGTTTGACGGTCCTGCCGTGTATATGCACCGCTGGAAACGCACGATGCAAGGCAAGTGTTACCCCGTCAAAAATGCTGTTATAACTTATTTCAGCCATTGAATACCTCCCGGAGTAATTGATCGAGTTTCCGCTGTATAATCACCGGGGCCAACCGTTGCAGCTCCTCCTCCGATACGGTGAGGAAATACTGCCCATCAACCCACGATGCTTTGAGGCGTTTTCCAATAGCGGGTACAAAACGGCCTGGTGTTTGTCTGTGCCCAAATTCCACATAGCTTGCATACTCCACGGGGTTTATAACCTCAATGGTGTAAGTGTGGCCCACCTTTGTAATTGGCAGGCTTTGGGCATAGGCTCTTGCACCAGCGTTTTTGCCGCCGGTCCATCCACGCCTTAATGTGCCGCCATTCTTGCCGGTACCCTCTGGGTACACACCAACGGGGGTGCGGGGTATAACGAGTGCAAGCAAACGGGCGGCAAGCTCCTTTGATACATCCCTGCAAAATTTATCAAGATCAATTTGCTCCAGCCTTTGGAGGCGATCCTGTAATTGCTTGAATTGCTCAAAATCTGCTTTGCCCCATTTTGCCATTACGCCCACCCCTTAAAGAGCTCAAGCGGTATTTCCTTATGTGCGGAATAAACCGCAGCCTTACCGCTTTGCTCATACACCCCGGTGGTGCCGTTCTGCGTTACGGTGATTTTGGATCCTGCCGGGATAGAAACAGCCGGATCAATAAACAGCGTAACGGTTTGCTTTATTTGGGCGGCGCCGTTGGAGGGCTCCGTTACCTGGACCGTATCAAAAGAAATACGGCAGGGCTCGTTTGTGCAAAGGTCAACCTCCTTTGCCTCTGTACGCCCGTTGGCCTCATTGGTTTCGTTTTTACGCACCGTAACGGTGCACACGCCACTCCAGAGGCTTTTTACAGCGGCGGCAAAGGAATTTATACCCCTCACCATTTAAGCCTCCTAAAAGCGGCAAAAACGCTTTGTGGCGGGTTGATAAAGGTATGCACCATATTATCAAACCTTGCCTCCGGCGTAAGGCTACCATCCGATGCACCCGTAAACTCAACGGAAACATCGCCCTCGGTGATCTTTTTGGCGGGCGCCGTAAAGTCAAAATTTGCACCAAGCTGGTTGGTGTCCTTTTTGTCTTTAAGGAATAAGCCCACCGCCATATCAATGTGGGTGTAGTACAGCCCCTCCGGTATTTCCGTGCGGTTGATGTTCACCTTAATTTTTTCGGCGGCACGGTTAATGGAATAAGTAACGGCAGCATCCGGTGTGTCTGTTGCGGTTACTGCATAGCCAAGGCTTGCAAGCCTTGCCACAACATCCGTGTAAATGTCAGCCATCTGCTGCACCTCCTTGCTTATTCGTTAGGGTTAGCACTCAAAGCGGCATTGATAGCCTCAAGGATCGCATCCTTTGTGGTGGCATCGCCAATGTCAATACCGTTATCCTTTGCGTACTTTTTCAGCTGCGCCACATTGAGCTTGTCGAGTGTTACCTCAACCTCCTCAACGGTGCAGCCCTGTGCCTTAAACTGCTCGGCAAGGGTGGCGTTGTCGGTTTCAAATTCCTTTACAACACGCTTGCTGGCTGCATCCCAGATGCCGCCGTGCTTTGCATTGCTAGTAATCTTAAACATAACAGCACCCCTCCTTATTCAGTTGCAAGCCCCGTGATAGTTGCGTGGAGGAAAGCAGGACCGTGAGCAAGGCCGATCTCGCCGTAAATCTGCTTACGGTCTGCGGCACCGGTCTTTGCAAGATCCTCAAGGAAAAGCACGCCCTTACCGGGTACATCCTGGAACACAGGAGCCATAGCGGAAATATCCGCAATGAGGATCTGGTCAGCAGGCATAAAGGGATCGTAGCAGATGCCCATCTTAAAGAAATCGTTTTCGATCTCGGTGATGTTCATACCGCCAACGGAACGGGAGGCAGGGGTGTTATAACCGAGCTGGCTCTCGTAGAGGGCTGTGATCGCCTGTTTCTGGAAAGAGTTGCAGAAAAGCACCATATTGCCGAAAGATGCGCCGGCATCGGCCATCTGCTTGTAAAGGGCCTTGAGCAGAGCCAAGGAAATAGCAGCACCGCCAGCAGCGATGGTGTTGTTGTCCTTACAAAGCTCAAGCATACCACGGGTTTTGTTGGGCTCGTCTGCGCTTGTGGCTTTCTGGTACACGCCATTGATGAAAGTGTACTCCACATCACGAGCGATCTTTTCCAGGCGGCGTGCAATCTGCCAATCAAGATCGTTGGCGGGGTTTGCACTCTGGCCGGCAATGTTGAGGCCGGAAAGTCTGCCACGGTTGGCCTGCTTTGCGTAGGTCATAGAGATCGTTTCGTGGAAAATCTGGGTTACATTGGTTTTCTGCTCACGGCCAAGGGCTGTGGCAGCGGGTGCGGTTTCGGATGCAGTTTCGGAAATACCGGGCTGCTTTGCCTCCGGGAACTCATAGAGCACGCCGGTTGCAAACTCATCGCTTTCAGTTTTCAAGCCGCCGGAAAGGCCGCCGATCATAGAAAGCAAGGGGGTTTTGGTAGGGGAGCAAGTAAACAGCTCACCCGCATAGTTGGGCAAATTCCAGGTGTTGCCCGTTCCAGTTACATTATTAGGCATAATTTTTTACCTGTCCTTTCAAAAAATTTTAGAGTAAATAAACGCCGTTATCCGCTGCCTCACGCTTGATAGCAACGGCTGCGGCTGTGTTGCCGGTTTTTCTTGCCTCGGCAAGGCGTGCCTCGTAGGTGTCTGTACCTGCGGGGGGAGTGTTGCCGCCAGGGTTTCCGGGTGTCATACCCTTAAAACCAGGCTGCTGTGTGTTTGCCGCCTCAAACATAAAGGCTGTGCCCTCGGCTTTGGCCAAGGTTTCAATTTCTGCCGTTAAGCCTTTGACGGTACCATCATCGGCCACCTTGGCATCCTTGAGGAAATCTGCAAGCAAAGCCTTTGCAGCGGTTACATTCTTTGCGCCTGCTGTGGCAAGGGCTGCCTCAACGGCATTATCCAAGCGGATCCTTGCAAGCTCTGCCTCGTGTGCCTGCTTGTCAGCGGCGTTTTGGGTTTGCAGGTCGGTGATCTGCTGCTTGAGTGCCTCAACATCGCCGGTTGACTTTTTAAGGTCCTCCAGCTGCTGATCTCTTGCCTTAACATCATCCTCGGCCTTTTTCTTTGCGGTGTTTACCTGGTTAAAGTCCACTTTGGAAACAAAGTTTTTGCCAATTTCAGCTGATACTTTGGCATCAATGTCCTCCGTGTAAGCATCACCAAGTATGGTTTTTAACCAATCCAGCATTTTTGTTTACCTCCTTATGGTTTTGGTTTGGTTGCTGTCCTTTTTGTCCGGCAAGTCCCGGTATTGCAACGCCCTGCTTGTATTCCGCTGGAGCCGGCGGTATTTTGTGTATGAAAAAAGCACCGTGCCTCAATAGCACGATGCTTTTAACACCAAAAGTATTGTGAGGATCTTACTCCTCAATGTCAGCGTGGTACTTGCAAGCCTTGCATACCCTGCATTGCTGCTCATCCCACTTAATGCCCTCCGGCAGAGCCTCCGGCTTTATAAGCCTATCCGCTACATCGCAGATAAGGAGGCAATCATCGCCGTTTATTTGATCGCCCTTTACGGGGCAATGTACTGTTTTCATTTGAATACCTCCATAATGCGCTGTGTCATTTCGTCAAAATCGGCACTTGAAAAGGCCGTTTTTATTTTGTGCGTTTCGTCTGCCACATAGGCGGCTCCGTCAAGGCTGTAATAATTGGTATGGTAGCCATCCCAACGCTTACGGGTGATGGAGCACTTTGCTTTTTGGATATAGCCCACGGCATCCTCCAGGGTGCAGCCGTGGCGGCCTGCGTGCTCATCGTTAAAGGTGAGCGTTGAGGTGTCAATGGGTTTGGGTGGTACTCTTACGGATCCCGTTACGCCGGTTGCCTTAATGGCTTTATATGCCTTGTAATCGGCGGCGGTTGCCTCCGGTACCTTGCCCTTATATCTGTACTGCCCGCAAAGCTCGGTATAAGCTGCGGGGCTGTCATATTTGAGCGTTTGAAAGTCTGCAAAGGTCTTGGGTGCCTCGGAGCCCAAACGCTCCTTGTAGGCTGAAAATTGGCCCCTGTCAGCACTCCTATTATAGCTCATACGGCGTTTTTTGTCAACAAAATCGGCACCGTGTGCATCGTCTTGCATTTTACGCCATTGCTTATATGTGGTTTCTTTGGGCAGGGTGTAACGCTCCCCGGTTTCAGCATCACGGGCGTACCTCTCACCGATGCCCTCCATATCTGCAAAATAGGGGGCGGTGCATCCACGGCACCAAGGGTGAAAAGGTGGGGCGGTGCTGCCCACCACATAATCAACCATTTTGTACACACGCCCATCAAGATCCCCGCAAATATCGCAGGTGTTAATGTCGAGGGTTTCAACAATCTTGTACAGCTCAACCTCAAGCTCCTCAAAGCAATCTTTTTGGGCTGCACTTGAAAAATAGGCGCTTTCCGTCATAACCACACGCCCGGCATTGCTCTTGCTGGTACTAAACCGCTTTGCAATAGCCTCAATGGCTTTATCCGGTGCGGCACCTCGTGCCATCATTTGTGTAATTTCCTGGTTGACGGTTTCCACCAGCTTTACCTTATCGGTCCAACAGCGTGCCGTAAATGTTTGGTTGTCAACGGTCCAGGGGCGGGAAAGCACTTTTTTTACAGCCTCCTCATTAAGAGCCTGCATAGTCCAACCCACGCCAAGGCCACGCTGTACCTCAAAAGCGGTGTGGTAGTAACTCTCTGTATAGGCAAGGCTGGAGGCGTTGGTTGTGGCTTTTATCCTTGCCTGTGTCAACGCCTCTGCCTGTTGCCGCAGTTGAAATTTAAGGGCATCCAATCTTGAAATGTGCACCCGTGCTGATGCGTTCTCAAGCTCTTTCATCCACGCACCGGTGAGCCCCATTTCTCGGCCCTTTTCGATGTACTCCTGCACGGTCCACATAAACTCCTTGAGCTCATCGGTGGTAAGCATACGCTGTGCCTCGGCAAGAGTTATTTGGTTGTTTACTGCAAAACGCTGGTACCAAGCCCGCATTTGTGTATCAATTTCCCGGATAGCAGCATCAAACTGTTTCTCAAGGTTTTCCACATAATCGAGGGCTTGATCTTTTAGGGCATCCTCCATAATCTTAAAGCGGCGTGCCCAATATTCTGCATTATTCATTTACGCCACCGCCTC
>JAZQDL010000066.1:0-5320 GCA_045546835.1 Faecousia sp. | reverse complement strand
TGCTTTTCGCCCCGCAGCTGCAGAAGATTCATAGTCACCATCAGCACAAAGATCAGCAGGAACAGCAATGTAAACATAGCGTAGATCTTGGGATGGATGGGCTTCTTGGTGAAGGAATAGATCTTGACGGGCAAGGTTACAAAATCAGAGCCGGTGACAAAATAGCTGATCACGAAGTCGTCCAGACTCATTGTAAATGCCATAATTGCACCGGAGATCACACCGGGCATAATTTCGTGAATGGTCACCTTGAAAAAGGACTGGATTGGCGTGCAGCCTAAGTCCATTGCCGCATCCTGCAGGGCAGGGTTCATTTGCTGCAATTTGGGCATTACATTAAGGATCACATAAGGCAGGTTAAAGGTGATGTGGGCAAGGAGCAGTGTCCAAAAGTTCAGACTCTGCCGCTGACCTAGTAAACCTGTGCCGATAAACACAAACAAAAGGGAAAGGGAAATACCGGTGACGATGTCCGGGTTTGTCATCGGAATGTTGGTCAGGCTGAGGACTGCCTTGCGCAGCTTCGGCTTCATCCGGTAAATGCCCACCGCAGACAGTGTGCCGAAGGCAGTGGCAATGGCAGTGGACAAAATGGCGATCAGCAGGGAATTGCCCAGCAGTGCCAAAAGATCCTTGTCCCGGAAAAGCTCCCGGTACTGACCTAAGGTAAAGCCTTCAAAGACCGCTAAGTTTTTGCCGGTGTTGAAAGAGCCGACGATCAGCACTGCCATGGGGATATACAGGAAAATGAAGATCAGGACGGTGAAGAAACGGTTTGCTTTTTTCATACCACCACACCGCCTTCCTCATCAGAGCCGAACCGGTTCATAATGCCGGTGCAAACGAACACCAAAAGCATCAGAACAAGGCTCAGGGCAGCGCCCAGATTGGGATTGCCGGCGGACTTAAACTGCCGCTCGATCACGTCGCCGATGAGCATTGTGTCTGTGCCGCCCAGCTTTTGGGAAATATAGAAGGTAGATACCGCAGGTACAAACACCATTGTAATGCCGGAGAGAATTCCGGGCATAGACAGGGGTAAAACCACCCGGGCAAAGACCTGCACCGGGGTGCAGCCCAAATCTTCCGCGGCTTCGATCAGCCGGCTGTCGATCTTCACAATGATGGCGTACAGAGGCAGGATCATATAGGGCAGGTAGTTATACACCATACCCAAAATTACCGCGCCGGGCGTGCCAATCATATTCACAGACCCAATGCCCAAGAGATTTAAAAATTGATTGATAATGCCGTTTGCTTCTAACAGACCCACCCAAGCCAGTGTCCGTAATAGAAAGCTCATACACATCGGCAGCATCACCAGCATATACAGGATCTTCTGCGCAGTAGCGCCCCGATGGGCAATGAAGTATGCAACCGGATAACCCAGCAGCAGGCAGATCAGGGCAGATACCAGAGAGTACCACACAGAAATGCCCAGCGTGGGCAGGAACAGCCCCAGATCCCGAATGTTGCCCCAGGTGAACACGCCGGTTTCCGGGTCGGTGAGGGCATAGTAGCCCACCACACCCAGAGGGATCAGGGTAAAGATCAGCATCCACAGAATATAAGGGGCGCTCAGAAGGAGGGATTTATTCTTCTTCATCGTCGGCATCCTCCATCAGCTCGTCATACTCGGCAGAGTAGGAGCTGTAGTCACCGAACTGACCGGAATACTCACTCTTGTGCATCACGTGAATATCCTCGGGGTTCAGACGAATGCCCACAGTGGCACCCACCGGCTGATGATCAGTCGTCTGGATAAGCCACTTGAAGCCCTTGAAATCTACAATAATATCGTAGTTAAGACCTTTGAAGGTCACGGAAGTGACCGTGCCGGTCAAATGACCTGCCTCCGGGTCTACAAAGTCGATATCCTCCGGACGGATGACCACATCCACCGGCTCGTTAGGCTCGAAGCCTGCGTCCAGACATTTGAAGGTCCTGCCAAAGAACTTAACCTTGTAGTCAGCGAGCATTACGCCGTCGAGAATGTTACTTTCGCCGATAAAGTCAGCAACAAAGGCATTCTTCGGCTCGTTATAAATATCCTCAGGCTTGCCGATCTGCTGGATGCGGCCCTTGTCCATAACCACTACCGTGTCGGACATAGAAAGTGCCTCTTCCTGATCGTGGGTCACATAAATAAAGGTGATGCCCATCGCCTGCTGGATGCGCTTGAGCTCATTTTGCATATCCTTGCGCAGACGCAGGTCCAGTGCCGCCAAAGGCTCATCCAGAAGAAGGACCTTAGGACGGTTGACCAGTGCTCTGGCAATGGCAACACGCTGCTGCTGACCGCCGGAAAGCTTGTCAATACGGCGATTTTCGAAGCCTTGCAGGCCTACGATCTCCAGCATTTCCTGCACCCGGCTGTGAATTTCATCCTTGGGCAGCTTTGCCACCTTCAAACCGAAGGCGATGTTATCGTACACATTCAGGTGAGGGAACAGGGCATAGCGCTGAAACACCGTATTGATCTGCCGCTCGTAGGGGGGCATATCATTAATACACTTGCCGTCAAAAAGCACCCTGCCGGAGGTGGGGGTCAAAAACCCGCCAATAATTCGCAGAGTGGTGGTTTTGCCGCAGCCGGAGGGACCCAGCAACGTGAGAAATTCGTGATCGTTAAAATAGAGATTGATACCATCAAGTACCCGCTCCCCGTCGAACTCCATTACAAGATCCTGGAGTCTGATGAGTTCTTTGGACATTATCCTCCCCCGTTTCTTTCTTAAAAATAATCGTGTCGAAATAAACACTTTAACAAGTATACATATACATTAAAATGACCGGAAAGTCAACGATATTTTACGCAAAAGCCGGTCATTTTCTGCAAACTGCATTTTCAGGACTAATCAGCTGTGTACAAAACTCTTTTTTAGGGGGAATATACATATTTGCTAATAGAATTTTGTTGAATATAATGTGTTGATATTCTTTATTTAGCAATTTATAATAAATTATAGAAATATAATTAAAAGAGAGGGTGATTTCAATGGTACAGTTTTAAAATCCGATGCCGTAAGATTACCGCATCAGAAAAGTGTATATTGTTCGTATCAGAAAACACAGCGACGGATTAGGAGGTAACGGTATGAGAAAGAACAAAAAATTTTATGCTTGGTGCTTGCGGTGATAATGCTTTATATGAGCGCACCGGTACGAGCGGATGGCGTTATTAGTGCAGATACAAATATAGGCACTATTGATACTGTGAATGCAGACTTTGCCGAAGATCGTGTGATCGTGGTCTTAAATCAAGAAACCAGCTTGGAGTTTAATACATACAATCAGACGGATTTTTCTGAGATTGGATGCGCAAAGGTGACGGATTTGACTGCAGATATGGGAAACCTGGTAAAACAGAAAATCAAACAGACCAAGACTGCGGCAATGTCGTTGGCTTATGAAGAGACAGCAAGTAAATTTATGAATGAATTGAAAGTAGATTCTTATAAGCAGGTTTTGTGCTTGGAGTTGAACGAACCAGGCAAAGAAAATGTATATGAAACTATAAAAACACTTTTACAGAGACCTGATGTATATTCTGCTACTCCTGACTATTGCGTGTATGCAGAATCCGTAACAGCTACAAGTGATCCTTATTATGATGACCAATGGGGGCTTGCAACTTGTAATTTCCCTGCTGCTTGGAATTTAGCGACCAGTACAAATACGGTAATGGTTGCGGTGATTGACTCAGGCATTGATGGAGATCCCAGTGATTGTCATCCGGATTTAAGCAATAGGATTGCAAGTTATTTTAACAGGGATTGCATTGGATCAACTACATCGGGTGGTCTATATGACCGAACTGGTCACGGAACCCATATCGCAGGCATCATTGCGGCTACTGCTAATAACAATGTGGGAATATGTGGAGCAGTAGGCGACAATAGTGTAAGGTTGGTATCGCTAAAGATACTGGACGATGAAGGTAAGGGTTATGCATCCGATATGGCGCGAGCTATCGCTTATGCTGCTACATTAGAAATCCCTATTGTAAACATTAGTGTAGGATATACTGTATCAAGTGGCACGGATACTTCAGGCGGTTATTTCAATTATCAAGATGGGCTGTATACAATTATGAGTACTTATCCCGGATTGTTTGTTTGCTCTGCTGGCAATAATGGAAAGAACACAGATTCATCTAGTGTGAATCACTATCCCAGCGAGTATGCCCTTGATAATATTATTTCTGTGGGTGCGATGAGTGAAACGAAATCTAAAGTATCCTCTTCTAATTATGGGTCCTCGTCTGTAGATATTTTTGCTCCGGGCAATGAGATAATAAGTTGTTATTCCAGATATGCCTGCGAACTTGGGTGTAATACAGATGGACATATAACAGATGGTTACCATTATAATGGGGGATCATCTATGGCAACTCCGTTTGTTACGGCGGTTGCGGCTATGATCAAGGCACAATACCCCTCTTTAACACCTGCTCAAATTAAGGCGCGCATTCTAAATAATGCAATACAAAAAAACGGGCTTAGTTGTGTTGCAGGTGGATATTTGGACGCTGGAGCAGCTATGGCAGGATAGTATGTTTGCAACCGGGGGTGAAAGCCCGTAAGCCAGAGATAGGAGGTATGGACTAAATATGAAAAAGCAAAAAAGACAGCTTCCTAAGACTCTGCAGAAAATAATTGCCATATCGCTGGGATTATTGCTGTCAATAGTATGCGGCTCTATCATCTCAGCGTTACAACCGCCGAGCGATTCGGTTACTCTTGAGCATCTGCAAAATACACTTAAAAAATCAAGCTGCAAATATGTCTTTATACAGATAGAAGACATAAACGATGCGTATTATGAAGTCGCAATAAATGAAGAATTTACTTCTTTACTTGCTTTAGGGCAGTGGCACAGGCAGTGTAGAAAACCTGAGGGCGAAAAAATGCTGGTGATGCCTATAGTAAACAGTCATTGGGTGTTTTATTCTGACGGAAGTGTGGGAGCATACGCACCACACTGGGTTAGTGGAAAAAAGCAGCTATATTATAAAATACCCAACGATGTGGCAGATCAGTTAATTGATTATGTTAGCAGTAATGGTATTGTGCGAGAATACGGATATTTTACTGACGACACGACCCACTTTGAGTATGACGAACATTTCAAGAAGCAAAATATTTTTTAGTAGCTAAAGAGCTTATGCGGTGGGGGCTTGCTCCCACCGCATAGTGCTGCTTTGTATGTAAAAAAGAAAAAAGTGTTGTGCAACAATTTTTTCTAAAAAATGGTTTAACTTCCGTAATAATGGAAATACTGACTTCGGAGGTGCTTGAAATGAGCAAGAAAAATTTTA
>JAZQDL010000065.1:0-1554 GCA_045546835.1 Faecousia sp. | reverse complement strand
AAAAGTCAACAAGAAACCGTAGCGAATCTCACAACTTCTCGCTGGATGTTTTGGCTATATTCACACAAAAACAAACATTCCGAACAGGAAAAGCTTTTCCGGCACCCAAGCAAATTCCAAACCGCATTTTTCAGCAAGCTTGCCCACATCAATGCAGTAGGCGGACATACAGCTGATCTTCTTTTCGGGGTGTGTGCAAGGCTCGTTTGTGATCCGCTTGCATGGATCGCACAGTGGGCAACCGCCGTAGCCTAGGCAAAAGCCTTGAATGCCTGCCTGCCGCAGCTTCTCCGTAAATCGCAGAATAGCCGCATTATGTGCCTTCTTAGATTCTATGATGCCTTGCTTATTTTCATAACTACCGATCTCCCAAATCGTCTGCAGTACCAGTGCCTGCTTTCCGGATTTCAGCCGGGCCTGCACTTGAGCAACAGTACCGCAATCCGGTGGACAGGAATAGTTGGCGTTATACTTTCCGCATAGGTTATCCTCACAGAATTTCCGAAAAGACGGATCCTGCACCACATCTTTCGTATCCACAAATGCCGCAGAGAAACCCATTTCCCCTGCCAATTTCAGAATATCTGTATCCTGCATAATTTACACTCCTTATTGGTTGATCTTATACTGCATACACGGTCTGCCGCCGGTTGCATAGTCCGTCTGGGCAGTTACGATGCCGGCATCCGTCAGGTATGTTAAATACCGCCGCACGGTCACACTGGTAAGCCCAACCTCGCCAGCAATTTCGTCGCCGGTGAGCCATTTTTCCGTATTTTTACGCAAGTGAGAAATGATGCATTGCAGGGTGTTTTCCTGTATGCCCTTGGGGTGAATATCCGTGCTTTTTCGCCTGCCGCTGTCGATAATAAAGTCGATGCTTTTCTGATTCAACGTATCCAGATCATTCAGGGCATCCATATGGGCTATGTACTTATCCAGCGCCATTCGGAAGCGTTCAAAGGTAAAAGGCTTAATGAGATAATCCACGATGCCCAGATGCAGTGCTTCCTCCAGAGATTCTCGCTCGTTAGCCGCAGTGACCATAATCACATCCACTGCAGTTTTTCTCTTACGGATCTGCCGCAGGGTCTCAAAGCCGTCCATTTGGGGCATAAATACATCCAGAATCATCAGGTCAGCTTCGTTGTTTTCCAGAAAATCCAACGCAGCTTTTCCGTCCCGGCAGCTGCCAACAACTTGAAACTGCTTATGTTTTCGGACATACTGCTCATTGATCATTGCCACCATTGGATCGTCTTCCACGATCAATACACGGTACATATCAGCTACGCTCCTTTCCAAATTTCACACTAAAGGAAGCTCCAACACCTTCCTGGGACTCCAAGGAAATCTTACCACCCAGTGCTTCCACCATAGATTTTACCTGGTACAAGCCAGTGCCTCGGCCCTCGCCCTTGGTAGAAAAACCGTTCTCAAAGATCTGCTCCCGGTCCTCATCCTTGATTCCTTCTCCGGTATCCTGCACAGTAATCAGCACCGCACCAGGACGGGAGAAGATTCCAAATATCAGTTCCTTTTTCCCGTCGTATG
>JAZQDL010000064.1:0-13063 GCA_045546835.1 Faecousia sp. | reverse complement strand
CGTTAGGAGGATACATACAATGAAAGAAATGTTAAAGAATGTGGCAGCGCTTTTGAAGGTCAAGACCATCGTGACACTGGTGGTGATCGCTGTCTTTGCGGTTCTGGCACTGAACGGAAACATCAGCCCGGATAATGTGATGATCATCATCTCTATGGTGGTGTCGTTCTACTTCGGCACCCAGCACGAAAAAAGCACAAATGCCTGATATACATATTTTCCCTCCCTGGACTAACCATCCGGGGAGGGATTATTTTTTTTATAGACAAAAATGTAAAATTATGTAATAATCATACACGAGGAGGGTAGAAATGAATAATATTGACGGCTTGATTGAACACATCGATTTCTTAGCACGCAATCTTCCAGGTTTCGATGAAACATATGTCGTAAAAATACTTCTCCTTGAGGTAGGAATTCCTGAACGAGGAATCAGTTTTGACTATGTTGAAGAAGCAGTTCTCCTTTGGTATAGAGATTCTATGAGATATTTGAGCAAAGAAATATATCCAACGATTGCAAAGAAATTTGGCGTTTATGCCACAATATCCCAAACGGAGAGAACAATTCGCTTAGCAATCACACGAGCCTGGGAAAACAGGGATGGAATTTGGGAGGTGTATTTCCCAAAATCCCAAAAACCAACGAATACTGAATTTATTTCCAGAATGGCTAAGATATTGGAGATGTGGCGCAGTCATTGCGAAATGCTGAAACGCGTGGAAGGAGGTAGGTAAAGTGAGCTTTGATGAAAAGGAGAGCTTGAGCGACCGCCTGAAGAAGGAGCTGGACAAGAAAGAACCGGACAGAGATACGGTAATACAGATCCTGAAAGCTGTTAAGAAAGAGGAGTCCGGAGGAGAACAGACTGATCCTGTTTTAGAAAGATACGGCAAGAAACCGCAAAAAGAGGAAAAATCAAACAGATCCTCTGTGTGGAAGAGGGTGGCTGTTGCGGCAGTTGTCTGTCTGGTATTACTTTCCTCTATTCCAAATGTCTTTGGCAGCGAGAGTATCTTTACGATGATTGGACAATGGACTAAAGAAATATTCTCATTTGGCAAGCCTAGTGACAAAGAATTTGTTTATCAGACTGATCATCCTGGACTGCAGGAGCTGTATGACGAAGTTGCGAAATTGGATCTGAACAGAAATGTTGTGCCTACCTGGCTTCCGGAGGATGCTGAGCTGAAGCAGCTGGACACACAGTATGCTCCAAATGGAGCAACTATATTTGCCGGTTTCTCCTATACTGATGGTTATGTTGGGATAAAGATCAAAACGTTTGATAAAGATGCAGCATCTGAATACCAGAAGGGGGCGGAGAACGCAATCCTTTACGAGAGAGCAGATGTAAAGCATTATATTCTTGAGAACAATGGGGAATGGGCGGCTACTTGGATCGAGGGTAATGCTGAGTGTGTTATTAGCATAAAAGACAAAGACATCTTATATAAAATGATGGATTCTATCTATTTCTTGGGGGAATGACTATGAAGTATTCAATAAAATTCTTGTGTGTACTGTTGGCGATATCATTTCTTTTTGCAATGCCAGCTTCAGCTAGCGAAAGTTCTGCTAAGGCCAGTTCTTTTTTTGTAAGTACCTGTACATATTTGTATGATGTAGAGGGAAATACCTTTGGTGTTTGGTTTGAAGTAATGGCGAAATACGAAATGGATGAACTGGGAGTTAGCTATATAGAGATGCAGCGCTCAACAGACCAGATTAATTGGACACCAGTGAAATTGTACTATCCTAGTAGCTGGTCACAAATGATAAGAGAAGACACGGCATTCCACTCAAATGGAGTTACCTATACAGGATTTACCGGCTATTACTACCGTGCTTATGTAACCTACTACGCAAAGAGCGGAAATAATGTAGGATACTATGATACATATTCTGATATCATAAGGCTGTAAACGAGCCTTACACAACCTGGACAACAAAAAAGCACCTCTCACCTTAACGATGAGAGGTGTTTTTCCTTGCTACTGTGATCCTTATAAATCCAGCAGTGACAAGAACCATTGGTACACCGGAAGGGACTCGAACCCCCAACCCTCGGAACCGGAATCCGATGCTCTATCCATTGAGCCACCGGTGCATAGCTCAGCTATTATAGCAAACAACGCCTACTTTGTAAAGGGGTGATTTTTAAAAAATTCTCGATCCGTTCCCTTTTCTTCGCGGAAATAGTTGTTTTTCCGTCAAAAATGTGTTATACTCTAGAAAACACGCGGCAAGGAGGTTTTTTTATGCCGGCAGTACAGCGTTTTCGTTCCGCATTAGGCGGTTTTAACCGCAACGATGTGGTGCAGTATATTGAATATTTGACCAATCACTATCAGTCTCAGATCCAGCAGCTGAATACCCAGCTGGAAAATGCACAGGCAGCCCCGTCCGACAGTGATCTGCAGGCGCAGCTGGATGCAGCGCTGGCTAGATGTGCTGAGCTGGAAGAGAAGCTTGCCCAAGGCGGCAGCGAGGGTGCAGAGCTTGAGACCTATCGCCGTGCAGAAAAGGCGGAGCGTATGGCAAACGAGCGTGCTCGTCAGATTTATGACAAGGCCAATGCAGCCCTGGCTGATGCCTGCGTAAAGGCTGAAGAAGCTGCCAATCAAATCAGCACAGCGGCAGATCAGGCCACCCAGCACCTGAAGGCATATGAGCAGTCCGTGATGGACGCCAAAGCAACATTCCGGGAGACTGTGGATGCCCTTTATGCCATCCGTCCGGAGGAAGCGTAAGGACTAACAGGAGATTGCCACGAGCACAGTGCGGTCTCGCAATGACACGGATATTCGATAGTAGGGAACGGCCTGTGCCGTTCCTTTTTTTTGCGGACGAGTAATGCTCCTCCCTATGGTATAAAATGTACGGAATGCATATATGCATTCCGTAAGAGGCAACCGTTCTTTCGCTTGAGGAGAGGGAAAGGATATATCCTTTCCCTACGCACAGGGGACGGGCATTCCGTTTCTTTTTTAATTATAGCATACCTAAAACAAAGAGAAAAGGGCGGATTTTTCCGTCCTCTGGCGGTTACACATCATCTGGGATATATTCCATAATATCACCCGGCTGGCACTTAAGTATTTTACAAAATACCGCTATTGTATGGGTGCTGACACTTTCATTTCGTTTCAGTCGTGTGATTTGACCGGGGCTGATCTTATATTGCTTGATTAGAGCATACTGAGAAATGCCCTTTTCTTTCATTACATTCCAAAGATTATCATAGGAAATCATAAAACCAGCCCCCTTTCTTATTGACATCATAACCGATTATGATATATAATGATATTAACCGATATCGGTTAATATCATTTATAGAAAGAGGCTTATTATGAAAAGAGCGGTTTCCTTACTTTTGGTACTTATTATGTGTCTGTCAATGTGTGCTTGCGGAAATAGCAACAAGAAGGCGTTCGAGGTGTCAAAAGCAGCCTATGATAATATTGATATTGCATATGACATCGCAGATAATATGGGATCTGATCTCTATGAGGCATGGCGTTTAGGTATTTATGATGACGAAGAGATTCTTGAGGACGGTGTTAAACATTTGGCGAAAGAACTGAGTTTATCTGAGGATGAACTGAGTGAAGGCGTGGCTTATGTAATTGCAGTGAATGTATACGATAAAGAGTGGTCAGCACTGACTGATGAAGAAAAAGAGACTTATCGCGGATATTCCGATTATGCGTTTTCTTTGTTTGAAGAGGACTTGTTTTCTTTTTGTGTAATGGTTGTTTCTGGAGCTTATGAGGTTAAGGGCGATACCAAAACAGCACAGGAAGCTTTAAATTCTGCAAAAGCACAAATGAAGGAATTAAGCGAAAGCTATTCTGATTACGAACACTATCCCAACTTGAAGGGCTACTATACAACAACCAGCTCCTTCTTTGATTTCTGTCAGAATCCAACAGGTTCATTTGAGCAAGTTAAGACGACCATAAACGATTATCGTAACGAAGCACGTGATTATATCAGTGATCTTGATTATATCTTTGAGGAATAAGTAAGAGGGAGTAACACTCTTCTTATTATAAAAACAGACGCGTTGCAAACAATCTTGCAACGCGTCTGTATGTTTTTAAAATTACACGCCGGAGTAGGCAGCGAAGCCTGCGTCCACGGGGAGGACCACGCCGGTGATGGCGGAAGCAGCCTTGTCGTCACACAGGAACAGGGTTGCGCCGATCAGCTCGTCTGCGTCTACGAAACGGCCGGTGGGCGTACCGCCCAGGATCTTAGCGGAACGGGCAGTGGGTGTGCCGTCCTCGTTGAACAGCAGAGCCTTGTTCTGTGCAGACACCAGGAAGCCGGGGGCAATGGCATTGCAGCGGATGCCTGTGCCGGCAAAGTGGGTAGCCAGCCACTGGGTGAAGTTGGAAATACCAGCCTTTGCAGCGGAGTAGGCGGGGATCTTGGTCAGGGGGGTGTAAGCATTCATAGAAGAAATGTTCAGGATCACGCCTGCTTTCTTAGCCACCATATCCTTTGCAAATGCCTGGGTGGGCAGCAGAGTGCCCTGGAAGTTCAGCTTGAACACGAAGTCAACGCCGGAAGCCTCCAGATCGAAGAAGGACTTGCCACCTTCCTTAGCCTCGTGCTGATACTCGTTGTCGGTGGTTGCCCGGGGGTTGTTGCCGCCGGCACCGTTAACAAGAATATCACAGGGACCCAGGTCCTTCAGGACAGCCTGATGGACTTCCTCCAGAGCCTCAGGCTCCAGAACATTTGCCTTGTAACCCTCAGCGATGTAGCCTTCAGCCTTCAGCTCATTTGCCAGCTTCTTGACAGCGTCCTCGTTCAAGTCCAGGCAGGCGACCTTTGCACCACTCTGCGCAAAAGCACGAGCCATCGCACCGCAGATCAGACCACCTGCGCCGGTCACAACGACCACCTTGCCGGTGTAATCAATATTCAGGGGAAGATTTGCCATTTGTAATGACCTCCTAAATTTTAGGTTGTAGGGGCGGATATTATCCGCCCGAAAAAACATTTTGTAAATGGCGGGCGGCTGATAGCCGCCCCTACATTTAAAACAGGGGTTTACTTGCCTGCTTGCTTGTCCAGCAGATCCCAGGCGCCCAGCATATACATAATACCCAGAGCGCGGTCATACAAACCGTAGCCGGGACGGACATTACCGGGACCCTCATCCCACAGATGACGGCCATGGTCGGGACGGATATAGCCTTCGAAGCCGCAATCGTGGTAAGCCTTCAGGATGTCCAGAATGCCGGTGTCGCCGTCGCAATCTCGGTGGCTGGCTTCAGAGAAGTCGCCGTTGGGGAAGTGCTTAACATTACGGATATGGGCAAAAGCGATCCGGTCGCAGTGCTTGCGGACGATCTCGGCTACATTGTTGTTGGGATCGGCATTAAGGCTGCCGGAGCACAGGGTCAGACAGTTGTAGGGATTGTCCACCATCTTCAGGAAACGGTCGATATTCTCTTCGTTAATGAGCAGACGGGGCACACCGAAAATATCCCAGGGGGGATCGTCCATATGGATCGCCATTTTCACGTCGCACTCCTCGCAGGTAGGCATAATTGCCTCCAGGAAGTACTTGAGGTTGTCCCACAGCTTTTCGTGGTCCACATCGGCGTAGTCCTTAAACAGCTGATCCAGCTTTGCCATACGCTCAGGCTCCCAGCCGGGGAAGGACATATTGTACTTCTCAGTGAAGTCCAGAATGTACTTAGCCATTGCGTTGTAGTCATCCTGGATCATACCCTTTTCATAGAACAGGGCGGTAGAGCCGTCGCCGACCGGGTGGAACAGATTGGAACGGGTCCAGTCGAAGATAGGCATAAAGTTGTAGCAGATAACCTTAACACCGAATTTACTCAGGTTGCGGATGCACTGCTTGTAGTTTTCAATGTACTTGTCCCGGGTGGGCAGACCGATCTTAATATCATCGTGAACATTTACAGACTCGACCACGTCGATATTGAAGCCGTAGGCCTCGCACTGCTTCTTGACTTCGGCGATCTCCTCTTCCTCCCAGATCTCACCGGGCATTTTGTGGTGCAGCGCCCAGACGATGCTGGTAACACCGGGGATCTGCTTGATATCGGACAGCTTGATCTTATCGTTGCCTTCGCCGTACCAACGGAAACCCATTTGCATTGGCATAGTTTTCTCCTCCTATAATTCAGGGCAGGGGACTGCCCAAAGCTACAGTCATTATAGTACGGATTTCTCAAGTTTACAACAGAAAAATTAGCAACTTCCAAAACTTTCATAAAAAGTTTTAAAATTTCCACTTCCATTTAAGCAAATTTTCCATTATAATATCCCCAGAGAACCTTACATTGTTAAGATTCAAGGAGGAAAATTACATTGAGAACGATCGTAAACATCAACCGTAAGTGGGCCTTTTCCAAGGAAGCCACTGCTGTCCCCACCGGGCTGGATAACAAGTGGAACTTCGTGAACTTGCCCCATAGCTGGAACGCTATCGACGGACAGGACGGCGACAGCGACTACTGGCGCGGCACAGCCTACTATGTCCATATGCTGGACAAGGAAGACCTGCCGGAGAGCGACCGTTACTATATTGAGATCAACGGCGCGAACTCCTCTGCTGACCTGTATGTAGGCGGCGAGAAGCTGGCAAGCCACGATGGCGGCTACTCCACCTGGCGTGTGGATATCACCGAGAAGATTCAGGCTAAGACCCTGATCGTGCTGGCTGTGGACAACGCTCCCAATGACCGGGTATACCCCCAGGTGGCAGACTTTACCTTCTACGGCGGTCTGTACCGGGATGTGAACATTATCTGCGTGTCTGACAGCCACTTCGACCTGGACTACTACGGCGGCCCCGGCATTATGGTCACGCCCGTTGTGGACGGCAAGAACGCCAATGTGGAAGTGCAGACCTTTGTGACCAATTCCAAGATGGGCCAGAGCGTGCGCTACACCTTCTACGACAAGGAAGAAAACGCCATCGGCAGCGTGGAAAGCACTGAGGGCAAAATTAACTACACCATTGAAAATGTCCGCCTGTGGAATGGCCGGAAAGACCCCTACCTGTACTGCGTAGAGGCAGAGCTGATCGAGGACGGCAAGGTCATCGACAGTGTCTGCACCCGTTTCGGCTGCCGCAGCTTTGAGATCGATCCCAACAAGGGCTTCATCCTCAACGGTGAAAGCTATCCGCTGCGTGGTGTCAGCCGCCACCAGGACCGCTGGGGCTTCGGTAACGCACTGCTGCCTGAGCATCACAAGGAGGATATGGAGCTGATCTGCGAGATGGGCGCTACTACCATCCGTCTTGCCCACTATCAGCACGACCAGTATTTCTACGATCTGTGTGATGAATACGGTCTGGTGATCTGGGCGGAGATCCCCTACATCTCCCAGCATATGCCCACCGGCCGGGAAAACACCATTTCCCAGATGAAGGAACTGATCGTTCAGAACTACAACCACCCCTCTATTGTGGTTTGGGGTCTGAGCAACGAGATCTCCATGAAGGGCGATAAGGACCCGGATCTGCTGGAGAACCACAAGATCCTGCAGGACCTGTGCCACGAGATGGATAAGACCCGTCTGACCACCATTGCAGCAGTGTCTCCCTGTCCCATCGACAGCCCTTACATCCAGATCCCCGATGTGGTTTCCTACAACCACTACTTCGGCTGGTACGGCGGTGATACTTCCCAGAATGGTCCTTGGTTCGATAACTTCCATAAGACCCACCCCAACATTCCTATCGGTATCTCCGAGTATGGCTGTGAGGCGCTGAACTGGCACACCTCCAACCCCACCCAGGGCGACTACACCGAGGAATATCAGGCATACTACCACGAAGAGCTGATCAAGGCAATTAACGAGCGTCCCTATCTGTGGGCAACGCACGTTTGGAATATGTTTGACTTCGGCGCAGACACCCGTAACGAGGGCGGCGAAAACGGCCAGAACCACAAGGGCCTGATGACCTTTGACCGGAAGTACAAGAAGGACTCCTTCTTTGCTTACAAGGCTTGGCTGAATCCGGAGCCTATGGTCCACATCTGCGGCAAGCGGTATGTTGACCGGGTGGAGGATGTGACTAAGGTCACTGTTTACTCCAACCAGCCTGTTGTTGAGCTGTTTGCAAACGGCAAGAGCCTGGGTGTGCAGAACAATAACGGTCTGCCCTTCTTCTACTTCGATGTTCCCAATGCAGGCACCACCAAGCTGGTTGCTGTTGCCGGTGAACTGAAGGACGAGAGCGTTATCAACAAGGTGGAGGAGTTCAACGAGGCTTACCGCCTGAAGGAAAAGGGCGCGATCCTTAACTGGTTCGACATCGAAGAGCCGGAAGGCTACCTGAGCCTGAACGACAAGATGAGCACCATTATGGCAACCCTGAAGGGCAAGATGCTGCTGATGGGTCTGCTGGGCAAAATGATGCCCATCGGCAAAAATAAGGATGGCGAAGGCGTAAAGGCTATGGGCTTTGAGCTCACAGGCGATATGATGTCTATGCTGGGCGGCTTTACCTTCCTGCGCCTGCTGAATATGGCTGGCGGTATGATGGGCTTTGAAATGAGCAAGGAAGAGCTTCTGGAAATGAATGCTAAGCTCAACAAGATCAAAAGACCCAAGGAATAAATAAAATTTTGGGGCTGTTCCGGGTGGAACAGCCCCAAGCCTTCCCCTTGGGGAAGGTGCTCCAGTGCGCACACTGGAGCGGATGAGGGGATTAAAATGAAAGAAAAAATCGAAACCATACCGGTAAACGAAGCCTTCCGGTCGGAAGATGAGTGTCCTTTCTGCTATCTGGAGCGGCAGGCAGAGGAGCGGGCGATCCGTTACATAGCCGGTCCGGGGGCATCCTATATGGAGCCGGTGATCCGGGGCAGAACAGACAGTCGCGGCTTTTGCGGCGCACATCTGAAAAAGCTCTTTGACTACGGCAATTCTCTGGGCAATGCCCTGATTTTGCAAACCTACCTTGTGGGTATGCGGAAGGAGCTGGATGCGCAAATTGCAGAATTTTCTGCACCGGCGAAGAAAAGCCTGTTTGGCGGAAAAGGGGCAAGGGAAAATGCTCTGGTTCAGTGGGAAAAGGAGCGGGAGAAAACCTGCTTTTTGTGTGAGAGCATCGAGGAGAGTATGCGCCGGTATTTTGCCACCTTCTTCTTTCTTATTAAAGACCCGGAGTTTCGTACTTTGGTGGAGAACGGCAAAGGCTTTTGTATGCGCCATTTTGGGGAGCTTTTAGAAACGGCAGAAAGTCAGCTGCCCAACAGTCAGCACGAATGGTTCTATGCAACCGTTCCGTCCCTGATGCAGGAGAACCTTACCCGGCTGCAGGAGGACTTAGACTGGTTTATCCAGAAATTTGACTACCGGAATTCCGGCGCAGACTGGAAAAACTCCCGGGATGCAGTCTCCCGGGTGATGCAAAAGCTCCGGGGCATCTATCCTGCCGACCCTCCCTTTAAAGAGAAATAGGGCAACAGAAGTGGCTGTAAAGAAACCTGAAAATTTATTTGGAACATACATTCTTGTCAAAACCGTCAAATTTCTGTTTTACGGTTAGTGGTATCGTACCTCCACGTCTTTGCGAGGAGCGAAGCGACGCGGCAAACCGCATCCCCAAAATGCTACGAAAACAAAGATTTTCTATTAGAAGAACGGATTGCCACACCAGTGTGCGCACTGGTTCGCAATGACGTGCGTGTTAGGAAATCTGTTCGTCAAACAGAAATTTGATAAAATGAGGGAGGTGGCTCGGCTCTTGAGCTACCTCCCAAAATTGTTTTCATTTATCCTGGAAAATATGTGTTTCTTTACAGCCCCTTCTTGTTTATTAAGATCTGAAGCTTCCGCATTTTTTACACTGGCCGTAATTCATACTGTTTTCAGTCTTGCATTTACCGCAGATCCAGGTTCTGTTTTCAGTGACAGTAGCTGTTGCTGTTGGAATTTGGGGAATGCCGGTGGGTGTAATATGTGTGGGAGCGGGGACGGTGTTTGAAGCGATTTCATTGAGCCTGCTATATAACACCAGGTCCGGTAATGCTGCCACCATACAGTAGCCGGCTACACCTAAAAAGAAACACGCCCAAAAGTAAGGTGATTTGTCGTATCCTTTTTGTGCAGCGTAATCAGCAAATGTAGTTGCAATTGCAATGTGAATGATCAATACGATCGCTACGATAAGTAACTGCCAACCCATAGTATGACTCCTTTCTGATTTACAAACAGTATTTTTATCGACAAAAATATTTTATCACAGGTTTTTACACAATGCAACACTTGCAATTTTTATCACCCGTGGTATAATGAGCCTATCTGACAAAAGAGGCAAGAAAAATGCGCATTATCGATATTCACACCCACGTATATCCCCACCCGGTTGCCCAAAAGGCTGCCCACAATATAGAGGACTTTTATGAGCTGGACGGCGCGGGAATGAATGGCACTGTGGAAATGCTCCGCAGCCGGGGCGCAGAGGCGGGAATTTCTCAATTTGTGATCCTGCCGGTGGCGGTGCTCCCGGACCGCACCCGTCATATTAACGATTTTATTCTGGAGCAGGCAAAAGCCTACGATGACTTCATATGCTTTGGTACCATTCACGCAGAGCAGGAAGATGTGGCAGGGGAAGCGCAGTACATTCTGGACAAGGGCCTGCGGGGGATTAAAATGCATCCGGATTTTCAGCATTTCACCATTGACGATCCCCGGCTGTTCCCCGCCTATGAGGCGATTGCCGGACGCATTCCGGTGATCATCCATATGGGCGATGCTCGCTACGATTATTCCCAGCCTGCAAGGCTGCGTCATATTCTGGAGCTGTTTCCCAAGCTGGATGTGATCGGCTCTCATTTCGGTGGCTACAAGATGTATGAAGAAGCTTATAACCAGCTAAAAGATAAGAGCTGTATTTTTGATATTTCCAGCTCTTTGATGTTTATGGACGAGGGCGTGGCTGAGGATTATATCAATCGGTATGGCGCGGAGCGGATGGCGTACGGCACAGATTATCCTCTGTGGGACCCGGTGAAGGAAGTACAGCGGTTTTTACAGCTGAAGCTGACCGACGAACAGCTGGAGCAGATCGCCTGGAAAACTGCATGCAGCTTCCTGAAATTATGAAAAGGTTGATTTTATGAAAGCGTTATCTTCTTTTGGAAAGGCACAGGCCCTTGTTGAGCGGCTTTGTCAGTTAGGCTGGCATATTTCCTTCGCGGAGTCCTGCACCGGCGGTATGGCAGCTGCAAGGCTTGTGGATGTGCCGGATGCGTCAAAGGTGTTTGACTTGTCCTTTGTGACCTATTGTAACGATGCAAAAATACAGTATGTGGATGTTTCTGCCGATACGATCGCCCAATACGGCGTTGTCAGCGAGCCGGTGGCGGCCCAAATGGCAGCGGGAGCGGCAAAGGCGGCATCGGCGCAGGTAGGCGTGGGAATTTCCGGTGTGGCAGGTCCCAGTGGCGGAACACCTACAAAGCCTGTGGGTATGGTTTGTTTTGGCTTTTATATGGACGGAAAGATCTACACAAAGACCGTGCAGTTTGGTAATGTCGGCAGAGCTGCGGTCCGCCAGGGCAGCGTGGATTTTGTGTACGATACCCTTTTGCAACTGCTACACGAATGGACAATGGACAATTGACAATGGACAATTTTGGTATTTCCTTCGGAAATGATTATAATATAGTCCGCTTTGCGGACACATTCATTTTGCATTTTGCACTTTGCATTTTGCATTAAATAAAATGGACGATTGCAAGCGCTTGTTTTGCAATCGTCCATTTTTATGAAATACTTATTTGCCGACCTTGACGCGCCAGCCCTTGTTATCGGGCAGCTTGCCCAGCTGGATGCCGGTGATGGTCTCATAGAGCTTCATACTTAGAGGTCCGGTTTCACCGTTTGCGATGGTCATAACCTCGTCCTTATAGCGCAGCTTGCCGACAGGGGAGATGACTGCAGCAGTACCTGTGCCCCAGACTTCTTCCAGAGTGCCGTTATTCTGTGCCTCCAGAAGCTCGTCAGCAGAGATCTTCCGTTCCTCCACTTCGTAACCCCAGTCCTTACACAGCTGGATGGTGGAGTCACGGGTGATACCGGGCAGGATCGAGCCGCTGAGGGCGGGGGTAACCACCTTGCCGCCGATCTTGAAGAAGATGTTCATAGCGCCCACTTCTTCGATATACTTGCGCTCCACGCCGTCCAGCCACAGAACCTGAGAGAAGCCTGCATCGTGTGCCTTCTGCTGTGCAATCAGGCTGGCTGCGTAGTTACCGCCGGTCTTGGCAAAGCCGATACCGCCACGGACGGCACGGACATACTCATCCTCGATCCAGATGCCCACAGGCGCAAGACCGCTTTCGTAGTAAGCACCGCTGGGGGAGAGGATGACCATAAACAGATAGGTCTTGGAGGGGGCAACGCCCAAAAATTCATCGGTTGCGATGATGAAGGGACGGATGTACAGGGAAGTGCCCGGCTCGGTGGGGATCCAGTCCCGGTCCACATTCACCACAGCGCTGACGGCCTGCACAAAGTCCTCCACAGGCAGCTGGGGGATCACCAGACGGTCGTTGGTGTTGTTGGTGCGCTTGGCGTTCATATCCGGACGGAACAGGTACACATTGCCGTCGGGGTTCTTGTATGCCTTCAGACCTTCGAACATTTCCTGACCGTAGTGGAACACCATTGCAGAGGGGTCCAGGGAAATGTTCTGATAGGGAACGATTCTAGGATCGTGCCAACCCTGACCGGCTGTGTAGTTCATCATAAACATGTGATCTGTGAAGATCTTACCAAAGCCGAGCTTTGCACCGGGTGCAGGCTTGCACTTGGGATTTTTTGTTAGTTCAATTTTAATATCCAGCATTGTGATTACTCCTTAATAATCGTAACCGATCTGCAGTGCCTTGCAGTTAGATTCGATGAGATTTGCCTTCTTTGCGGGGATGAAGGCTTCCAGTGTCTGCTGATTGCCCGCAAACGGCACAGCATCGCATTCCTTCAAAACCTTGCCGGTCAGGATCATATTGGCAAGGGTCGCAAAGCCTGCGTCCTTGGCAAGCTG
>JAZQDL010000063.1:0-2495 GCA_045546835.1 Faecousia sp. | reverse complement strand
ACTGGTGTGGCAATCTCCTGTTTGACGATTTGTCTGGGAACGGTGGACGGTCCACCTGTATCCTGTTGGGGCACCCCGGTGCTCTCCTCGGCGCGAACGCCATCGTCGCTCACCGACCCCTGCCACTCGCTCAGGTCGCTTCTTCCGTCACTGGCGGCGCTCCCATCGCTCCCCCGGGAAGATAGGTAATGCCAACATATTGACCTCACTACTTCGGTAGTGAGTTTTTTTATTTAGGAGATAACACGCATGCTTTACGAAGAAAATATAACGTTACAATAATCGAAAATATAACTTGAAACTGTGTAACCGTTGATGTATAATGGCTTTAACATTTTTGCAATAAATCCGTTGTGATAGAAAGTGGTGAACGGCTTGGTCAATATGCTTTTGAACGAAATAAAAAAACGGCAAGAGGAATTGATCTCCTTGCGTCGGGCATTTCATTCGGTTCCCGAAATTGGTCTTAGCTTGCCGAGAACCAAAAAAATTGTTTGTGATTATTTGGACAAAATCGGAATTCCTTATGTGCTGAATACCGATGACGACGGTGTCATTGCCGAAATTTGCGGCAGTGAAAAGGGAAAGACCATAGCTTTTCGCGCGGATATGGACGGCCTGCATATTCAGGAGAACACAAAGCTGCCTTTTGCTTCGGAAGTTGAAGGACAAATGCACGGCTGCGGTCACGATGCGCACACAGCAATGCTTTTGATTGCGGCAGCTGTTATGAATGCGCATAAGGAAACACTACAGGGAACGGTCAGACTGTTGTTCCAAACTGGAGAAGAAACCGGAAACGGCGCAAAAGAAATGTTGAAAAACGGCGCTTTGGACGGTGTGGATGCGATCTGCACGTTCCACGTGGGCAATCTTGCGGGAGACGACCATAAAGCAGGTGATCTGATCGTCCTTCCCGGTCCTGTCAGCGCGGGAAAAGATAAATTTACAATTACGGTCACAGGAAAAGGCACCCATTCTGCATTCCCCCAAAAGGGAATCGACCCTATTCCCATAGCCGCAAGGATCATTACCGGCTGTGAAGAAATTTCCTCGAGAGAATTGCCTGCGGGTACAGCTGCGGTTCTCAGCTTTGGCAGCATTTGTGCAGGTTGTGACCATAATACGATCCCTGAAACTGCGGTGCTGAAAGGCAGTATTCGTGTGCAGGATGAGAATATCCGCACATTTATCGGCGAAAGAATGTGCACGATCGCCACCTCTGTTGCCTCTGCTTTTAGAGCGCAATGTCAGGTGGATATTGTAAAAGGTTCAAAAACTGTTATGAACGATCCGGAGCTGAGCGCCTTTGTTGCGGATACACTTTCAAAAACATTGGGAAAAGACTCGGTTAAAACATCCACATCTTCTGCCCTTATGGGCTCTGATGACTTTGCAAATTATGCTTATAAAGTACCTGCAGTTTACGGCTTCCTACATACAAACAACACGGAAAAGGGCGTTGTGTATGCAAACCACAACCCTGAATTTGATGTTGACGAAGAGGTTTTGTGGAAGGGCGCTTTTGCCTACGCAGTAATTGCAGCTGAGTATTTAAAATGATGAAATGAGGTAACATTATGTCAAAGAAAATTCTGTTTATGGGTGATTCCATTACCGACAGTGGTAGAAATAGAGAAAACGATTCCCATATGGGATACGGATATGCCACAATGGTCAGCGGTGTGCTGGCAATTGATGAGCCTGGCGCATATACGTTTTATAATCGCGGCATTAGCGGTAACCGGGTAGTTGACCTGTATGCCCGAATTCGTGCGGATATGATCAACCTGCAGCCGGATTATATGAGTATTTTGATTGGCGTAAATGATGTTTGGCATGAGTATACCAAACAAAACGGTGTAGATGCAGAAAAATATGAAAAGGTCTATTCTATGCTGATCGAAGAGCTGCTGCAGGCATTGCCGGATCTGAAGCTTATGATTTTAGAACCCTTTGTTTTGCCGGGAAGATCTACCAATGCAGATGAAGAGCATCCTGACCGTTGGGAGTATTTTTGGAGGGAAGTACCCTTGCGTGCCCAGGCGGCAAAGCGGATCGCTGAAAAGTATCATTTGAAATTTGTACCTCTGCAGGAGCAGTTTAATAAGGCTGCTGCAGGTATGGTTGAAGATTATTTGGTTAAGGACGGAGTCCATCCCACACCTGCAGGATTTGAGCTGATAAAGCGGGCTTGGCTGGAAGCATTTTACGAATTATAATGAAAAGCCGTTGATCGAAAGATCAACGGCTTTTGTTAGTTAACGGTGTTTACAGGGTTTCCATTCAAATAACCCTTAATACTGCTTACAGTACTGTCAATGATTCTTTGGCGGCTTTCCACGGGAGTCCACGCCATATGGGGCGTGATAATACAATTGGGCGCGGTCAGCAGGGGATTATCAGGCAGCATCGGTTCGCTGCTGACCACATCCACCGCAGCGCCCCGGAGCTTGCCGCTGCGCAGAGCGTCCGCTACATCCTGCTCGTTCAGC